>NZ_JBFUGT010000198.1:0-11974 GCF_056402775.1 Rhodococcus sp. P3_B8 | reverse complement strand
ACGTCATCGAGGGACTGACCGATGGGCGCACCGCTGTATACACGAAATTCCATCTGTCGCTGACCGACGGCGCCTCGGGGATGAGGCTGCTGCACCGCACGCTCTCGGTCGACCCGGACCTCCGGAACTCCCCCGCGCCGTGGAGCCCGTCGGTCGCGGCCCCCACTCGGTATTCCTCCCTCGACGCACGCGGGGTGCTGCGGTCTGGCCTGGGCATCACGCGGGAGATGGCGGCCGCCGTTCCCACCCTGGTCCGTGCCGGMTACCACGGACTGACCGAAGAGCGCCYGACGTTGCCGCTGCAGTCCCCGCCGACGATCTTCAACGCCCCGACCGGCCGTGCCCGCAAGGTCGCCGCCCGGTCCTGGCCCCTGAAACAACTGCGCCGGCTCTCCGCCTGTACCGGTGCCCCGTTGGATGTGATCGTGTTGACCCTGTGCGCGGGCGCGCTCCGCGCATATCTGCTCGAGCAGTACGCACTCCCCGAGGCTTCGTTGACCGCGATGCTCCCCGTCCCGCTCGACCTCGGCGAGGACCCCACCATTGGGCCGGGCGGCAACCGAGGGGTCGGGGCAATGGTGGTGTCCCTGGCCACCGACGAAGACGACCCCCTTGCCCGCCTGGCACGGATCGCCGACTCCGTAGCCCATACCAGCGGGATTGTCGCGGCCCTGAGCCGTACCCAATTTCAACTGCTCAGTGCCATGACGTTGAGTCCGATCATGCTCGACCCGATCCGCCAGGTCCTCGACGACATCCCGCCACCGTTCAACGTGATGATCTCCTACACCCCGGGGCCGACCCGCCCGCGGTACTGGAACGGCGCCCACCTCGACGCCGTCTACCCAATCCCGACCCTCGCGCGTGGCCAGGCGTTGAGCATCACCCTCACCAGCCGATCCGGGCAGCTGCACGTCGCGGTCGTCGGTGACCGGACGGCGGTCCCTCATCTGCATCGGATCATCGGCCACCTCGATACCGCCTTGACCGACCTCGCCACCGCGGCCCGCACAACCCCGCGGTGACACTGGGGACGGCTCGCCGGCACGCATTCGTTTGGGGCATCCGGCCACCGCCCATTGCCTCCGACGGGTAGGGGGAGCAGTGTGAAACACAGACAAATGACCGGCGACGCCGCGTCGGCGCCGCCCTGAGAAGAAGGGTGCCGATCGTGTTCGCACGCTCAACCACAATTCAAGCGCATCCGTCGTACATCGACGCCGGGATCAAGCACGTACGCGACACCGTGATGCCCGCGCTGGCGGACGTAGAGGGCTGCCTCGGAATGTCTCTGCTCATCGATCGCGGCACGGGCCGGTGCATTGCGACCAGTTCGTGGCGGGACGAGGAATCGCTACGCGCCAGCGAGGGGCAGGTACTGAAGCTACGTGACGTCGCAGCCGAGGTCTTCCACGGCACCACCGAGGTGTCGCGGTGGGACATCGCTGTCATGCATCGCGACCACCATTCGGACCGCGGGGCCTATTGCCGCGTCACGTGGGTCAAGACCGAGTCGGCCCATATGGACCGCGCCGTCGACGTGTGGAAGATGGCAGCACTGCCCAAGATGGAGGAACTCGACGGCTTCTGCAGCGCCAGTCTGATGCTCGACCACGCCGCGGGTCGCGGGGTGTCGTCGCTGACATTCGACAGCTCCGAGGCAATGGAACGGAACAGGGAACGCATCGACCGCATCCGGGACGAATGGGTTCGCGAGGCGAACGCCGAGGTACTCGATACATGCGAGTTCGAGCTCGCCATCGCGCACCTGCACGTCCCCGAGATGGCGTGAACTGTCGAACTGCCGGAGGGAATCCTGCACTGCAACCATTAGCACTCACCCGCAGCTCGTCAGTGCCACAACCGAACTAATGTTCAGGGGACCACTGCCGAGCAGCGGGTGAAGCTGTCGAGATCACGGCAACTCGGCACCTCACCCAGCCGTCGGCACCCTCGCCGCGGTGACCCGCATTCGCGTCACCCCGGCGGTGGCATCACAGTGTCCCGCCGCGCCCAAGGCGCCACGCACACCCCGGCCCAGGCTTACCCTGGGCCGGAACTGCTGCACCCAATCCCCTCCCCCGCGAGAATCGTCAAGTCAGGTGCCGCCGGGACACCTCGGACCCATAGCGGGCACCGCTGAGGCCGGACAATCGCCCACCACATGATCCCGAAGGCCATGATCCCCACAGGCTCATGGCCTTCGCCGCAGGTTGGCCACGGAATCCATCAGCGCAATGTTGCAACTCACGCCACCGGCATCTGCGCCTGAGCATCATGGAAGGCCCGCTCGAGCTCAGCCGAGATCCGGCCGCGCAGGGACACCTCGTGACCCGCCCCGATCGCCCATTCACGAATCTCCCTGGACGACTTCTTCGCCGGAGCCTTACTCACGGCCGTCCTCTTGACCGGAACCTTCACCGCGACCAYCTTCTTCACGGCCTTTTTCTCCGCAACCGCCTTTGTCGCGACTATCTTCTTCGCTGTGTTCTTCGCAACCGTCTTCGTCGCGGCTGTCTGCTTGCCGGCCGTTTTCGTTGCAGCTGTCTTCTTCACGGCCGTCTTCGTTGCAGCTGTCTTCTTCACGGCCGTCTTCGTTGCAGCTGTCTTCTTCACGGCCGTCTTCGTTGCGGCTGTCTTCGTTGCGGCCGTCTTCTTTACCGGCGCCGTTTTTGTCGAAACCTTCTTCGCCTGAACGTCGTGGAAGGCCTGCTCCACCTCGGCCGGAATCCGGCCACGCAAGGACACCTCGCGGCCCTCCCCGATCGCCCACTCACGAATCTCCCTGGACGAGTTCTTCGCCGGAGCCTTACTCACGGCCGTCCTCTTGACCGCCGCCTTCGGCGCGGCCGTCTTCGTTGCGGCCGTCTTCGTTGCGGCCGTCTTCTTTACCGGCGCCGTTTTTGTCGAAACCTTCTTCGTCTGAGCGTCATGGAAGGCCTGCTCCACCTCGGCCGAGATCCGGCCACGCAAAGACACCTCGCGGCCCTCCCCGATCGCCCACTCACGAATCTCCTTGGTTGTCACTTTCGCCGAACCTTTCGAACCCTTCGGTGATACCGTCATGTGTCTCCTTCTTCGCCCGGGCAACCGTCGAACGCACACAGTAACGGCAGGCGGCTTCTCACGGTAATCAGGAAGCTCACCCGAACTGACATTTCAACGTCCCAACCCATCCCCGATCTGGGCGGGTCGACACGATCCTCGTGAAGTTCCACACTCACGACGCACCAAGATTCAGGCAGAACGAGTGCGACTCACTCTGTCAATCAAAAACGTTGGTGAGCCGCAGCGACGATAGGCAAGGTTGGGATTGCGCAACGCGGCCTTGGACCACGGCGATCTCGAACGAGGCTTCAGAGCCGGCAGTTATCCATTGGACCGCGTCGCTCTGATCCGGGGCAGCGGGTCGAACCGTATCTATCAGGGAGGCAGGCGTATCTGGTTTCCGGAACGAGGCGTGAACCACACAGCCATCCAATTGCGAGCCAGGTAATCCGGTTTCCGTTTCAGCCGTTCGGGAAGTCGGCCTGCTCCTGATCTCTCTCAAAGACCGCTTCCTGGTAGCCGTTGGTGAACAAGATCTGCGACATCTGCCCGAAGCGCAAACCCGCCCGGAGCCGAGGCCGAGTGTCGCCGGCAGTGCTCTCAGCGGGATATGTGCACCCCTGGCGATCGTCGCCGTGCCGAAGAGCATGTCGATCGCCAGTTTTGGAGATCGGTTCTCTGCATCATGTGGTGGACGCTGCCACTGGCCGGGCCGGCGGTCGGGGTTGTCGCCGGTTGGTCCTCACCAGGACAAGGTTCAGGCTCAGGCGAGCCTGAATCAGTAACCATCTACCGCGCCGGAGCCTTGCGCGCGGACAGATACTGCCTGGGCAAGGGTGGAAGAACCTTCCAAGGCCGCGTTCACCCGATCCAGATGACGACCCGATGGGTGGTAGATCACGGAATGCTGGTCGACCTGAGGTCAGACAAGCCCCCGGCGCAGCCATGCAGTCGAGGACAGTCAGTGTATGGATCGCAGCGGTACGGCTGGGGCTGTGCCTGTTGGCGATGATTTTTCGGCCGCCGCAGGGTCAGTACTTGATATGAGGACACTCGCAATCACCCAGAACATCACCCTCGACGGCTCCATCGAGATGCTCGGCGACTGGTTCGACCCCGCGGACCAGGATCCGCAGCTGCTCGAGGCCACCCGCCGGCAGTCCGAGCACGTGGACGCGATGCTGCTGGGTCGGCAGACGTTCGAGGATTTCCGCGGCTACTGGCCCCAACAGACCGACGACCAGACGGGAATCACCGACGAGCTGAACCAGATCCACAAGTACGTCGTCTCCTCGACCATGACAGACCCCCAGTGGCGGAACTCGACCGTGCTCACCGGCGACTGGATCGCCCGAGTCCGGGAACTCAAAGGGCAGCAGGGCCGCGACATCGTGGTCACAGGCAGCATCACGCTCACCCACGCCCTGATCGTCGCCGGCCTGGTCGACGAGTACCGGTTGTTCGTGTACCCCACCGTCCAGGGTCGGGGGCGCCGGCTGTTCCCCGACGGCTACGAGATGCCGAGGCTGCAGCTGGCGCAGGCCCGCGGCTTCGAAAACGGCGTCTCTCTGCTGCGTTACACCGTCTGAGAACACCACCCCGGGCCACCAAYGGACGAACGGTCCCCACCCTCGACCCMCGACGGCAGAACGGGACGCGACGAGCCTCCCTTCCGCCCTTTCGTCTCGAATCATGTACGAGACACCCTCGCCGGCGAAACTAGGCCATCCGGTTCCGCCGTCGTCCGCAAATTGCTCGGATCTTCTGCAGGAGATCGAGCGCGGCATCGACATCAATGGTGAAAATGTCCTCGCCGTACTGAAAGATCGCCTTCGCACCGCCCTTCACGTGAGCGATGCTATGTCCGGCGAGCCGACCCACTCGGCCATGGACCGCGCCGGGGAGGCCCGAGTCAGGGTCTACGGCGATACCGCGGTCTTCACTGCTCGGGTGACGAACACCACGCACTACGCGGGAAGGCAGTTCGACGCCGACAAATGGACAACGGACGTGTTCGTGAAACGAGATGGTCGTTGGGTGTGCGTGTTGAGCCACATCACCCCAGCTGTCCAGCCGTGATCGAACACAGCCGACGGCTTTTCCTCCGGCGGCGGGATCGACGTCGTTCTGATAGTGCGGCCCTGGATCCGCCGGCTGCGGCCCGCAGGGCTGCGTGTGCACATGTACACCGAAGTCACGGTCGCGTGCCAGGCCGGTCGCACTGAACGTAACGGTCGTGCGGCCGTTCTCTTCTTCGGATTCGATGTTTGCCGAAGAACCCACCGGGACAGCGACTTCGTCGTAGGTGAAGGCATTGTCGCCGCCGTCCTCCCCAGGCGACCGGAATGCTCCTCCCTCCACACCGGGCAGCGGTACGGGCGGTGGTCGTCGTCTCGGCAGAGGTGGGGAAACGCAACCCACCCACGATCGGGAATCGACCCTGCGGTTGCCTCGTTCGTCGCTAGAGGGAAGCTACCCACGGCCACCGACACCACCAGGTGGCGCGCAGTTCTCATTGGCGAGTCAAAAGTGCAGAACCGAACCTGCCCGCACGATTGCTCAGGCAAGCTTTGAGCCCAATAACTTTGAAATCATACGTTTTCGAAGTACTGATAACGGAGGTAAGTAAACTCGACTACCCCGGAATACAGTAGGCGCCCCGAGCGCTCGCCCATCCCGCAGGTCGACAAGTTCATGCTTCATCCGGCGTGTCGCCCGCCGCTGTCGATTACCGGGGCGATGCCCGGTCCGGCGCCGTAATCTTTTGTGCAGCCGCTGTTTCGAAGACCACGACCAGCTATCGATCGTGTTCTCCCGCGGGGTGGCGTCCGTTACGAGGTATAACAGGCGGGTCATCGAGTTGGACGTGAGCTGCTGCTGCGCGCGCTATCACCGAAATCGCGACGCGTAGGAGATCACTGGGCTACACCACCCCTGACAGCCGAATACACGTCGTGTTTCCCACATCGTGTATGGCGGCGAGGGCGAAAGCGAGAACCTGCCGGGGAAGCCGACCGGGTCAGCTTCGGACCGCACTGACTGCAGCGGAGAGCAAGGCCGTTCGTTCGGCTGAAGTAAGGGCCCGTTTGGATCCGTTTATACCCCACCACACCAGAACAGCTGTGGCGTAGCCGATCCCCTGGTCACCGCACCCAGATCCAGACCAACAACATCACCGGCCAATGGCTGGCTACCGCAGCCGGGCTCGGTGTCGCGGCACTCCCCCTCCATATCGGCGACCCCGACCTGACACTGGAGTGGATTCTGGCCGAAGAGGTCACGGTGCTACGGATGTACTGACTGATCGTTCCACGAGAGCTTCAACGCCTTGCGCGTGTTCGGACCACGATCGCCATGCTCCGGTCCATCGCTACCACCCATAGTGGGCTGATCACCAGGACCGGATAGCCCCGGCTCGGCGCCCGCGGAAGCAGTAGGAAACACAACGTTCACGACCTGGCGGGCTAGCCCTCGGAGCGGCGCTCGCGCCAGACGACCAGGTCAGGGCCGAAACCCGACAGCGGTTCATCAAAATGTATGAAGGCCCCACCTCTGCGTTGTTCCGATGGCGCATGGCGGGGACGGCCGCGGGCAAGCAGGGTGACTCCCATCACAAGCTCGATCCCGCCCGCCCCGCGAAGTCGACCGGCGCGGGCACCTGATGAAGGGAATGCCATGGGTACAACTCCGAACGGGGCCCATCAGCTCAAACCCGGCCTTAAACAGCGGCACCTGACAATGCTCTCGCTCGGCGGGGTCATCGGTGCCGGCCTGTTCGTGGGGTCGAGTGCGATCATCAACCAGGCTGGCCCGCTCGCCTTTGTCACCTACGGCATCACGGGGCTGATCGTGCTGCTGGTGATGCGGATGCTCGGCGAAATGGCGGCAGCCAAACCATGTTCCGGTTCCTTTACCGACTACGCCCGAATGGCGTGGGGTGAGTGGGCAGGCTTTTCAACCGGGTGGCTGTATTGGTACTTCTGGGTCATCGTCGTCGGATTCGAGGCCGTCGTCGGCGGTCAGATGATCAACAAATGGATTCCTTCGCTGCCGGTGTGGGCTATCGCAGCTGCCCTCATGGTCATCATGACCGCGGTCAACCTGCTCTCGGTGGGCGCGTTCGGTGAGGCCGAGTACTGGTTCGCGAGCATCAAGGTGGTCGCTATCGTCGCTTTCATTGCGGTCGCCGCACTGTTCGTCTTCGGGCTCTGGCCCGGCGCGAGCATCGACTTCTCCAACCTGACCGACCATGGCGGCCTCCTCCCGAACGGGCTGGCCACCCTGTTCATCGGCGTGGTCGTGGTGATCTTCTCCATGACCGGTGTCGAGGTCGTTACCATCGCCGCCGCCGAGTCGGCGGAACCGGCCAAGGCGATCCGCAAGGCCGTCAACTCCGTCGTCTTCCGTATCCTCGCGTTCTTCGTCATCTCCACGTTCCTGATCGCGGTGATCGTGCCGTGGGATTCGGTAGTACCGGGCGAGTCCCCGTTCGTCGCCGCCCTGGACCGGATCGGAATCCCCGGCACAGCGGACCTGCTCAACCTTGTCATCCTGGTGGCGGTGCTGTCGGTCCTCAACTCCGGGCTCTACACCTCCTCCCGGCTGCTGTTCGTCATGGGCGGCCGCGGTGACGCACCGGCGTGGATGACCTCGACCAACAAGCGTGGCGTGCCGGTCAAGGGCATCCTGTCGTGCACCGTCATCGGTTACGGATGCGTGGTCCTTGCGGCAATCTTCCCGGACACGGTGTTCCTGTTCCTGATCAACGCCTCCGGTGCGGTGTTCCTGTTCGTGTACTTCATGATCTGCATCTCCGAGCTGCGCCTGCGTCGACGGTGGGAGAAGGAGAACCCCGGCTCCCTCGAGTTCCGGATGTGGCTCTACCCGGGCCTTCCGATCCTGGTGACGGTGGCCATCGTCGCGGTACTGGTCAGCATGGGTTTCCGGGAAGCCAATCGGATCGAACTGATGCAGGGAATCGCGGTGTGGGTGGTGCTGACGATCGTCTACTTCGTCAAGAAGAAGACCCGCGCCTCCACACAGGTGGCGCCGGCCGCCCACGACAGCGGACCTGACGCATCCGGGGTGGCCACGGAAAGCATCAGCTCCTGAGCTTCGAGGTAGCACCTGAACACCAGATGGGCTGGTCCGTGACGGACCAGCCCATCTGGTGTTCCATTCAGTCGATCAACTCGTCGAGATCGAGTTTCGCTCGCTCGGCACCGGACAGGGCGAGCCAGAACATCGCCGAGCCTTCGGTGGAGGTCGGCTTCAAGCCGGTGAGTTGCTCGACGCGGCGCAGCCGGTAGACGAGGGTCTGCCGGTGGATCTTCAACTCGTCGGCGCTCTTCTGCCACGCGCCATCGTTCCGGAGGAACACGCGCACCGAGGTCACCAGCTCACCCTCGTTGCTCTTGTCATGAACGATGAGCGGGCCGAGGGTGGTGCGGACCAACCTCCGGGTGTCTTCCATGCTGCGGGGCAGAAACCCGACGTCGTCGATGTCTTCGCCGTAGACATTGACCGTCTGGTCTTGCTCATGAGCGCGGGCCACGGCAAGCTGTGCCTGCCGGGCCGCTTCGGCGACACTCGAATTGGCGGTCAGAGTGCTGCTGATCCCGACCGCACAGTCCGGAGCGAGCTTAGCGCTGATCGTCGCCAGCAGGTCGAGATCGCGGGGCACCACCGCGATGAGTAGCCCCGCGCGCGGCAGCAACAGCGGTGCGTATTGCTGCAGACAGACCTGCAGGTGGATGGTCTCGTGATGAAGTGGGTCGGCGGTCGGGGTGCTCCAGCAGGCGACGACCACCCCATTGGTCATGCCGCGGTGGCGCAGTTCGGGCCAGACGGCGGCGAAGGTGATGGTTTCGTCGAGAAGGCCGACGAGCAAGTCCGCCCCGGACGCACGGAGTCGGTCGCGTTGAGCGGCATCATGTTCGAGTTCGAGGGCAATCAGGCCCCCGAGGTGCTGCAGGAGCGGGCGGTCGTTGACGGGGACCCGGCCGGGACTGGCCGACAGCACCACTTCTCCTGCCCCCGGGATCGGAATTTCGACGTGGTCGGCCGCAGGATCCGCGTGGCCGCTCCGCTCGTGGAGAGCCAGGCGTCCGCTGACAATGACCTCGCCGCCGGCACCGTGATCGCGGACCTCGAGAGCCCATCCGGTGGTCCCTTCGAGCGCGGAGATCCGGTCCCCGAAGGTGCCGCGTGCGTGCAGGGCCTGCCAGTACACGTCGTACAGGCGGGTGATGGTGGACAGGCGCTGTCGTTCGGATTCGACGGCACTTTCGATGACGGTGCGCGCGAGCGCGACGAATTGCAGGTCGAAACTTGCCGAGAGCACGGGGAATCCGCGACTTTCGGCGACTTCGAGCAGTGCCGGCGTGACATCCGGGGTGCCGGGGCCGCGGGCGATCACCAGGGCGCTGACCTGGCTGTCGATCAGGTGCGCCATCCACTCGGACTGCTCCGTGTCGCCGTGAGGCAGCCCGCCGCCGGTGGTCATGACGAGATCACCGTGTTCGAACCACAACCACGGATCGGGCAGGTCACAGGCATGCGCCCAGGTCACCAGCCTCGCGCCGCCGCTCTCACCGGCGAGATATCGCAGGCCGAGCGATGGGATCGCGGCCAGCTGATCGACGGAGATCATCGGCCTTCACCTCCTCATACAAAAGTACAGCCGCCAGCTATATGTCTGTAAATCCGGAGTATGTCGGGGCTCACACGCTGAGACGACACTGGACTTCGACGCACGAACGAACGAACGGCTGGAGGCTGTAAATGGTGGTCAGTAACGCCCGCGCGGAGCGCGGTGTGTCAGGTGCCGCAGACGGTACACCCCTGTGGCGCGAAGACCGAGAGCACACATCCCGGCGGCCCACGCTGCCCGGCAACATCACCGCCGACGTGGCGATCGTCGGTGCCGGGTTCACCGGACTGTGGGCGGCCTACTATCTGCTGCAGGCCGACCCGACGCTGAAAGTAGTTCTGCTCGAACGGGAATACGCCGGCTTCGGCGCCTCGGGACGCAACGGCGGGTGGGCGTCCTCGATCTTCCCGGTGTCGCTCGGCCGCGTCGAACAGCTGTACTCGCATCGCGCCGCCCTGGATCTGCAGGCGGCGATGAACGACACGGTCAGCGAGATCGGCGACGTCGTCGCGGCCGAGAAGATCGACTGCGAATACTCCCGCGACGGATTCGTCTCCCTCGCCCGCAGCCAGGCGCAGTGGGCGCGGGCGAAGGCGACCGTCGATGGCGCCGAGAGGTTCGGCACCCACGGGCAGTGGCAGTTGCTCGATGCCGACGCCGCGCGCGAGAAGGTCAACGCAGCCGGTGTGCTCGGCGGTATCTACACCGAGCACTGCGCCCTGCTGCACCCGGACAAGCTGGTGCGCGGTCTCGCCGGCTGGGTCGAGGAGCGCGGCGGGGTCATCTATGAGGACACCGCGGTCGACGGGATCGGCAAGGGCATCGTCTGGACGCAGCACGGGTCGGTCACCGCATCCGTCGTCATCCGCGCCACCGAGGCGTTCACCCCCGAATTCCCCGAATACCGGCGCAATGTGGCGCCGCTGTACTCGCTCGTCGTCGCGACCGCCCCGCTGCCGGACGAGGTCCGTCTCGAACTCGGCCTCGACGGCCGAACCGCCTTCAACGACATGCGGAACCTGCGGATCTACGCCCACCCGACCAACGACGGCCGCCTCGTCTTCGGCGGGCGCGGGGCGCCATACCACTTCCGGTCCAAGGTCCACCCGTCGTTCGACGTCGACGAGAAAATCCACGAGAAGATCATCGACACGATGCACGAGTTCTTCCCGACACTGAAGGACGTACCGATCACCCACCGGTGGGGCGGCCCACTCGGTGTCCCGCGCGACTGGTTCCCCTCGGTCGGCTACGACCAGAACAACAAAATGGCCTGGGCCGGACCGTATGTCGGCGACGGGGTCGCCACCAGCAACCTCGCCGGCCGCATCCTGCGCAACCTCATCCTCGACAAACGCGACGACCTGAACTCACTCCCCGTGGTCAACCACCACTCCCCCAAATGGGAGGTCGAACCCTTCCGATGGTTCGGGGTCAACGCCGGACTGCGAGCCGCCGCGACCGCGGACCTCGAAGAACGCGTCACCAACAAACCGTCCAAGGTGTCCGCGCTGCTGGAAAAACTCACCGGCGCCCACTGACATCCCCTCGACCGATTCCTGGAGACATCGAACATGGCTTCACTGATCCACCTGCCCTCCACCGTCGTGAACGGTGAGCTGACCCCCGCCGGGCAACGGCCCGGCGCCGACAGCGGCGACCCGCAGCTGCGCACCCTGCCCGTCGACGGCGGCACCGACGCCCAGATCGGAATCTGGGAATGCCAGCCCGGCGGCTGGCCTGTCGTCGACCGACCCAACACCGAAACCTGCTACATCATCGAAGGCAAGGCCACACTCACCGACGACGAGACCGGCACCAAGGTCGAGATCTCGGCCGGCGACTTCGTGGTCCTGCCCCCGGAATGGTCCGGACGCTGGGACGTCACCGAAACCGTCCGCAAGGCATACACCATCTTCTGATGCCGATCGTGCCGCTTCCCCGACGAAACCACCCACTACTTCTCATTCGACAGGACCCCACTTCATGACACACAACGACAGCACCCTTCGGGCGATCCCACACTGGTTCGACAACAAGACGTTCACGGGTACGAGCGGCAACACCGCCCCGGTCACCAACCCGGCCACCGGTGCCGTCACCGGTCAGGTCGCCCTCGCCAGCGTCGAGGACGCCCGCGCCGTCATCGACGCCGCCGCCGCCGCGTTCCCCGCCTGGCGCGACACCTCCCTCGCCAAGCGCACCCAGGTGATCTTCACATTCCGGGAACTGCTCAACGCCCGCAAGGGCGAACTCGCCGAAATCATCACCGCC
>NZ_JBFUGT010000197.1:0-11977 GCF_056402775.1 Rhodococcus sp. P3_B8 | reverse complement strand
GAACAGCATGACGTTGATCAGTGGGCCGTAGAAGCCCTGATCATCGGTGGCGGCGTCGCGTCGGATATCAATGTGCGGGTACCGCTGGTGCCGGAGCGCCGCGGTGACTTCCAGCCGGACCGCCGACACCAGATCCGTGTTCGTCATGTCCGGGCGCACGTGCAAGCGCAGCGGGACGACGTTGGACACCATGCCGCCGGAGCGGCGGAGCAGCGCGGTGGTGCGGGCGGTGACGGGCAGGCTGACCGCGACCTCCTCGCGTCCGGTCATCCGGGAGAGGTACGCGGCGAAGGCGGCGATGATTTCGAATGCGGTCGACGAGTCGTGGCGGTCCGTCGCGGCCTCGAGGTGATCGACGAGGACGTCGGGGATCTGGCCGCCCGTCGTGCGGCTCCTGGCCCGTGCGGGGGCGGTCCGGTCGACGAGGCTGTGCGGTTCGCCGATGGTGGATACCCGCTCGGACCAGTACTCCCGGTCGGCGCGGTAGCGCGACGACGTCCGGTAGTCGTCGTCGACCCGGGCGACGTCGGTGAGTGCGGCGGCCTTGGACGGCCCGGCGGTGCGCCCCTCGACGGCCGCGGTGTACAGCTCCGCGGTCCGGTCGACGAGTGTCACCGATCCCATGCCGTCGAGCGCGACGTGGTGGACCCGGCTGTACCAGTAGTGGCGGTCCGGCCCGATGCACAGCAGCGCCGAGGTTGTGAGCCGATCGCGGCACACGTCGAGCGGGGCGGTGTACTCCTGCCGCATCCACTCCGTGGCCGCGGCCCGCGGATCGGGCTCGTGCTGCAGGTCGACGAACCGGACCGATGCTTCCAGGGTGGGATCGACCAGCTGATAGGGAACTCCGTCGACTTCGACGAGGCGGAGGAATGCGGAGCCGAGTTCGCGGCCCGCGGTGATCATCGACTCCGACAGCAGCGGTAAGTCGAGTGCACCCACCAGTTCGACGCACTGCGCGATGGTGACGGGCACGTCGGGACCGAGTTGCTGGGCGAACCACATGCCCTGCTGAGCGGCGGAGAGCGGGAATGCACCGTCCGGAATGCGACCCTCGGTGGTCACGTCACCACTCGGCACAGCTTCGACCACCTTGTTCGTCCTCTTTCCCGCTCCGGCGGTGGGACGAACCCACCGGCCACCGAAGAAACTCATAGTGACCTGCGAACCTGGGAATTTACCGAACCTTACCCGGGAGTACGCTTCAGGTTCCTATCGGACGTACGGTTCAGACCGTTTCAGGGTGTCTCACGATGTGGACATGGCGTCGGTTTGCCCACGTACGTCACGTTTCGGTGCGGTCGATACGGCACTGCCCCATTCCTTCCGCGGAAGGAATGGGGCAGCGGTCGGTGCCGGGTAACTAGCCGGCTGCCGCACCCTTGATCTTGGCGATCCGGTTCCGGAGCCCCCACTGCGTGACCTTGAGGAGCGCCTCGCGAACGATCCCGCCGCTCATCTTCGACTCGCCGATCTCTCGTTCCGTGAACGTGATGGGAACTTCGCGGACGTCGAAGCCCTCCTGAATGGCCCGCCATGCCAGATCGACCTGGAAGCAGTAGCCGTGCGACTCCACCGCGGCGAGGTCGAGCTTCTCCAGTACCTCACGGCGGTACGCCCGGTATCCGCCGGTGATGTCCTTGATCTTCACGCCCAGCGCGAGCCGCGAGTAGATGTTTCCGCCGCGCGAGAGCCACTCGCGGTGTTTCGGCCAGTTGACGACCGTGCCGCCCGGCACGTACCGCGAACCGAGCACGAGGTCGGCGCCGGCGTCCACCTGGTCGAGGAGGCGATGCAACTGCTCGGGCGCGTGGCTGCCGTCCGCGTCCATTTCGACGAGGACGGTGTAGTCGCGGTCCAGTCCCCAGTGGAAACCGGCGATGTAGGCGGCGCCGAGACCGTTCTTCTCGGTGCGGTGCATCACGTGGATGCGGCCGGCGTCGTCGTTCGACGCGAGGGCGTCCGCGACGTCTCCGGTGCCGTCGGGGCTGCCGTCGTCGACGACGAGAACATGCGTCCGCGGCAGCGCCGCATGCAGGCGACCCACGATCAGGCCGAGATTCTCCCGCTCGTTATACGTCGGAATGATCACCAGAGTCCGTGCGCTCGGTGCCCCGCTCTGCCCGGAATCGGTCTCCGATGCCATGAGGATCCTCCCTGCCGGCAACTGCCGGCGCCTTCTCGGTACTGCGTTGAATCAGTGTGCGAACTGTGCGTCGTCGTTGCACCACGGCGAACGCGACGGCAGCGACGGCGCCGACACAGAGAAGAACCTCCGGAATCGGGCCGAGCCGACTTGCCAGCGTAGTACCGGTGCGCAGCGGCACCTGCGACACCAGGCCCGCGGGTACGAAAAGTGAGGTTTCCGCCGCCGTGTAACCGTCGGGGCCGATGATCGCGCTCACACCGCTGGTTGCGGCGACGACGACGGCGCGGCCGTGCTCCACGGCCCGCACCTGCGACATGGCGAGCTGCTGGTAGGTCATCTCGGTGTCGCCGAACGTGGCGTTGTTGGTGGGGACGGCGAGCAGTTCGGCGCCGCTGCGCACCGACTGCTCGAACGCCCGGTCGAACGCCACCTCGTAGCAGGTCGCGACCCCGACGGCGATTCCGTCGGCGTGGACGACGCCGTCCCCGTCGCCGGGAACGAAGTTGCCCGCCCGGTCGGCATACGCGGAGAAGTGCCGGAAGAACCCGCGGTACGGCAGGTACTCGCCGAACGGCTGGATGATCTTCTTGTCGTGCTGCTCCTGCGGTCCCGCATCGCCGTCCCACACGATCACCGAGTTGGTGGTGGTGCGGTCGGAATTCACGAGCACCGCGCCCACCAGAATGGGCGCACCGATCGCCTCGGACGCCCGGGAGATGTCGGCGGCGGCGTCGGCGTTGCGCAGGGGATCGATGTCGGACGCGTTCTCCGGCCAGACGACAAGGTCGGGTTGCGGCGCCGCGCCCGACGCGACGTCGTCGGCGAGTTCGAGGGTGCGGTTCACGTGATTGTCGAGGACCCGCTTGCGTTGGTCGTTGAAGTCGAGTCCGAGTTTGGGGACGCTGCCCTGGATCGCGGCGACGGTGATCGTCCGGTCTCCCGAGTCCATGCCCGGCAGGGTCGGCCACAGGGCGAGCGACACGACGGTCGCGGCGAGGGCGGCGACCAGACCGCCTGCGAGCGGCCGCGTCCAGTTCGTGGCGCCGCCCGCCCGGGCCCGCACTGTCACGGCGACGGATGCCAGCCCGGCACCGGTCAGTGCGACGGCGAAGCTGAGCAGCGGGGCACCGCCGATGCTCGCGAGCGGCAGGAACCAGCCCTCCGACTGGCCGAACGCCAACCGCCCCCAGGGGAAGCCGCCGAACGGCACGCTCGCGCGCAACCATTCCGTGAGCGACCAGCACGCCGCGATCCACAGCGGGGCCCAGCGCAGCCGGGAGACGAGCACGGCGAGCACCCCGAACAGTCCGATGTACAGCGACTCGACCGCGGCGAGCGCTAGCCACGGGAGGGCTCCGACGAACACCCCGATCCACGGGAGCAGCGGCACGAGGAAACCGAGTCCCGCGAGGTACCCGTAGCCGAAGCCCGCGCGCAGTCTCGGTGCCGCACCCCCCGCTCCGGTGAGGATCAGCGTCAGCAGGGCGATGCCGATGGGCGCGAGGAACCACAGGGGCCGGGGCGGAAACCCGGCGAACACGAGGAATCCCGCTGCCACCGACAGGACGGAACGCACCGCCACGCCGCGCTTTCCGGTAATCCAGCGAGGTGTGGTGCTACCGCTCATGGACGACGCTCCCCCGGTGCACCGAACGCAGCAGCACGGGTGTGGGCGCGTCGTCCTCGAGCCGCGGCAGGGCCGGGACCCGGGACCGGGGATCGGTCGACCACCGCTGCACGGAGTCCTTGGGCGCGCTGACGACGAGTTCCCCGGCATCCCACACGGCGTACGACGCCGGCGCTCCCGGGTCGAGCGTCCCGGCGAGACCGTCCCGGACCCCGCCGGCCCGCCATGCACCCCGGGTGGCAGCGGAGAATGCCGCGCGCGGGGAGATCCCGCTGCCGGGGGTGCGGTGATGGACGGCCGCGCGCAGCATCGCCCACGGGTCGACCGGGGTGACGGGCGCGTCGGAACTCAACGCCAGCGACACCCCGGCGGAGGCGGCGGCGGCGAACGGGTTGAGGGTGAGGGCTCGCTCGGTTCCCAGGCGCTGCGCGTACAGGCCGTCGGTGCCACCCCACAGGGCGTCGAACGCGGGCTGGACGCTGGCGATCACACCCCACTGCGCGAGCCGCGCGGCGTCGTCCCCGGTCATCATCTCGGCGTGTTCGAGTCGGTGCCCGGCCTTCGCGACCGCGGGACCGCCCAGTTCGGCGGCGACGACGGCGAACGCGTCGACCGCGGCCCGGACGGCGGCGTCGCCGATGACGTGGAATCCGGCCTGGATTCCGGCGATCGTGCAGGCCCGCACGTGGGCGGCGATCTCGTCGACTCCCAGGTAGCTCTTGCCGGTGCCGCCGGCCAGATCTGCATAGGGTTCGCTGAGCCACGCCGTGTGGGAGCCGAGGGATCCGTCGATGAACAGGTCGCCGCCCAGCGCGTGGGCGCCGGTGGCGTTCAGCAGCTTCCTGGCCTCGTCGGCGTCGGCGACCGCCTCACCCCAGTAGCCGCGGACCTCGACACCGTGCGCGGTGGCGAGGAGTTCACGGAAATCGTCGAGTCCGGCGATGTCGGGGCCCCCGCACTCGTGCACCGCGACGATGCCGCGGGAGGCGATGGCGTCGAGGGCCGCGATGCGGGCGGCGGACCGCTGCTCGGCCGTCAGCAGCGAGCGCGCGACGGTGCGGGCGGCGTGGTGCGCCTCGAATGTCAGCGGCCCCTCCGGCGAGAAGCCGGCGGTGTCACTCAGATCCGGGACCGACCGGCGCAGGGCCGTCGAGCAGACCGCCGAATGGACGTCGATCCGGGACAGATACACCGTGCGTCCGGGCGCGGCCTCGTCGAGCTGCGCCGTGGTGGGACCGGCGCCTTCCGGCCACGCCGATTCGTCCCAGCCGTGTCCCCAGATGACCGCGTCGCCGTGGGTGCGGGCAAAGGAGGCGAGCCGGTCGAGGCATTCGCGAAGCGACCCGACACCGACCAGGTCGAGCCCGACGATGTTCAGGCCGAGCGCCGTGACGTGCACGTGGGTGTCGACGAAAGCCGGGGTGACGAATGCGCCGCCGAGGTCGACCACGCCGGCACCGGGGTGCAGCGCACGGGCCGCGCGGTCGTCGCCGACCCACGACACGACACCGTCGGTCACTGCCATCGACGTGGCGTCTGGAGCAAAGGAACTGTAGATTCGGCCGCCGACCAGCAGTTGTGTAGTCACAGGCAACCAGTCTGCCTGTTAGGGCAGAACGCGGGGATCACGGGTCGGGGTTCGGGGCTCCTCGTCGATCACTACGCCCTCGAAGACCTCGTCGACCACCTCCCCTTCGATCACTTCGCCGCCACCCCGCCGGGGTGCCCGTGCGAACGCTTCCGCCCCGGCCGCGACGGTGGCCGCACGCCTGCCTGCCAGCAGGACCACGACGGGCCGAAGTGCCCATCGGGTGGGGGGAACGAGGAAGAGCAGCCCGAGCACCGAGGTGACCAGGCCAGGGACGAACATCAGCGCGGAGCCCAGTGCGACGAGTGCGCCGTCCGCGACCGCCGAACCAGGAGAGCCGTCGCCGCTCGCCGCCCGGCGCAGGCCGTCCATCACACGACGCCACTGCGACCGCATCAGCAGCAGTCCGATCAGCGTTCCACCGAGCAGGAGGAGCACGGTCCACAGCACGCCGATCGCGTGACCGACCAGGACGAGCGCGGCGATCTCCACCACTACGTACAACAGGAACAGTGCGGCGTACATGACGCCCCCTTTCGGACGGCCGGGTCATCGAGGGTCTGGGTCAACCGTCTGATCGTTCAACGTTCGACGGCGCCGATTTTCTCCCGGCCGCATATATCGAAGCGCTCACAATGCTAAACCTCAAGTTGACATTGAGAGTCTGGGCATGATGCAGTTCACTGCGATGGGGGTCTTCCGACCCCGCGCACAACGAGGAGCCGATATGACTCGTTCCACCGTCTTCCGCCGAGCCGCAATCGTTCTCGCGTCCGCAGCCGCCTTCGGCATGCTGTCTTCGGGACCGGCATCGGCAGCACCGGTCGCCGACTTCGCGAAGGGTGCCGCCGAACTGCAGGCGCTGGCCACCGAGGTCTCCCCCGCCGCGACCGCGGCCGTGGACGCCCTTCTCGGCGCCAGCGTGTTCATCCCGAAGGACGTGCTCGAGGTCGGACTCACCACACCGCAGGACTTCATGTACCCGTCCCCCACGCTCGGGTGCGGCGTCGCCGACAAGCCCGCGACGGTCACGCTGGCGAGCGCTCAGGGCGGACCGAACCTGTTCCCCCAGATCACCGCCAACCAACTCCGATTCCAGGCCATCCCCGCCTACGTCGCGATCCCGCAGACGTCCGACCTCAGCGTCGCCTGGATCAACCTCACGACGTTCCAGGGCGGGATCGTCACGCTCGACGACAAGCTGCCGATCATCAATACCCCGCTGCTGTCGAAGATCGTCGACACCGGCAAGGGAACCGTCCTCGCGACGATGTTCGGCACGGTCGGCTACGCCGACTCCGTCACGTGCACCGTGGTCCCGACCGTCGGCACCTTCACCGTCTAGCGGCAGTACGCTTCCCCACCCGCCGGCCTACGAGCCGGGTCGCACCAGGCCCGTCTCGTAGGCCAGCACCACTGCCTGGACCCGGTCGCGGACGTTCAACTTGGTCAGAATCCGGCCCACGTGCGATTTGATGGTCGACTCCGAGAGGAACAGCTGACCGGCGATCTCCGTGTTCGACAACCCGGTGGCGACCAGCTGCAGCACTTCCCGTTCACGCTCGGTCAGCACGTCGAGGACCTCCGGGTCACGAAGCGGACCCGGACCGTCGTCGAGGAACCTCGCCAGCAGCCGGCGGGTCACCTTCGGCGACACCACTGCGTCCCCCGCGGCCACACTGCGGATGGCCGACACCAGGTCTTCCGACGGGGTGTCCTTGAGCAGGAAGCCGCTGGCCCCGGCCCGCAACGCACCCATGGCGTGCTCGTCGAGGTCGAAGGTGGTCATCACCAGCACGCGGCTCGCGACCCCCGACTCCAGGATCTGGGCGGTCGCGCTGACCCCGTCCACCACCGGCATGCGGACATCCATCAGCACCACATCGGGTTCGAGTTTGCGGACCGCGGCGACGGCGGCCGCGCCGTCGCTCGCCTCCCCGACGACAGTGATGTCGTCCTGAGCGTCGAGCACCATGTTGAGGCCCATCCGCATCAGTTCCTGGTCGTCGACGAGTAGCACGGTGATCGGCACAGCGCCAACCTAACACCGCGGTCCAGGTAGGCGCCCGGCCCGCGGTACGCGGCGGTCACGACTGGATAACCAAACCAAGACCGGCAGAAGCGCTGGCATACGCTCGAAGTCTGCCTATGATCGAATCGGCGGCCAGTCGGAGTGCCCACAGATCGGGGTGTCCAGATGCGAATCGCGGATGTGTTGCGGAACAAGGGTCCGGCCGTGGTGACGGTCGATCCGGAGATGCCGGTCAGCACGCTGATCGGCGAACTCGCCAGGCACAATGTCGGTGCCCTGGTGGTGACGGAGAACGACGCCGTCGTCGGGATCGTCACCGAACGCGACGTGGTGCGCCGCATCCACGAACGCGGCCCAGACATCCTGAATGCCCGGGTCGTGGACATCATGACGACGTCGGTGTTCGCCTGCCTCCCGACCGACACCGTGGACAGTCTCGCCGAAACCATGACCGAACGCCGGATCCGGCACCTGCCGGTGATCGTGGACGGGCAGCTGGTCGGCATCGTCAGCATCGGCGACGTGGTGAAGAGCCGGATCGGCGAGTTGCAGACCGAACGCGACCAGCTCGAGTCCTACATCGACCACGGCTGAACGAGAACCTCATGGCCCTGTTCGTCGTGGAATACACGTACAGCCCCGAGACGTCGTCCCTCCGCGACGACCACCGGACACAGCATCGTGGGTGGCTCACCGAACTGGTCCGCCGCAAGGTCATGCGCTCGACCGSCCCCCTCGCCGACGGCCACGGTGCGCTGTTCATCGTCGACGCCGAGGACGAGGACGCCGTCGCACGCCTCTTCACGCAGGATCCGTTCGCCCAGGAGAATCTGGTGCAGAACGTGCAGATCCGCGGATGGACGCCCGCGATGGGCGAATTCAGCGAGTAGGACGCACGTCACACCCAGCCGAACGGGGCTCGGCTCCGAATACCTCTAGCGGATCGTTCTGCGCACGCCGCGATGATCGCTGTACCAGTCGTCGTCGGGGCGAAACATCGAAGGAAGTACGCATGCCCGGGTTCCCCCTCGCACCGGCCGACAGCCTCGGCCAGGACGCGTTCACCTCGCTGGTGGTCTCTCTTCCGCGCCCGGTCAGCGTCTATGACGACCGACGGCAACTGGTGTTGACGAACCCCGCCCTCGCCGACTTCGTCGGATACCGATTGGACGAATTCGATCGTGTGGACCTCGCGGGATTGATGCACCCGTCGGATGCGCCGCGGTGGTTCGGCCTGGTCCGAGGTGTCCTCGACACCGGCACCGCCCACGCCGGGTATGCCCGCATCCGGCACAGGAACGGGAACTGGCTGTGGGCGCACGGGTTCGCCTCCACGTTCACGTCCGCGGACACCCGCTTCGTCGTGCTCGTGTGGCAGGACAGGACCGACGACGTCTGGAACAACCCGCGCTTGCTCGACGAGGCCGACGTCGTCCGTTCGCGGGCGATCATCGAACAGGCCAAGGGTGCGCTGATGCTCGTCTACTCCCTCTCCGCCGACGCCGCCTTCGACCTCCTGACGTGGCGGTCACAGGAGACGAACACGAAGATCCGCGTGATCGCCGAGCAACTCGTTCTCGCGTTCGGCGACGACATCCGCGCGCCCACTTCGTTTCGCGACCGTTTCGACGCTCTGCTGCTCACCGCTCACGAGCGGCGCAGCCGATAAAAAAGCCCGGGGCGGTCCCGCGACCTGGGGGCTCAACCCGCGGAACCTGGGCCGGTGGTGCCACCGGTGACGCTTCCGACCCTGGGGCGTCGATTTCCCGCCTTGTCGAATGACTAAACAGTCGGCGGGCACCAGCGCGTGCGCGCGGTACGACCTTTCCGGCGACCGGGACCGTGCGGCCGTCGAATTCGGCGGCTGCCAGCAGCAGTCGCGGCTCCCCTCTCTAGGATGTCGCGGTGTCCACAGGATTGCTGAACGAACCGCTCGAGCGGTCTGCCCCGCCACCGGTACCGAGACCGTTCCGGGCGCCGATGATCCTCGCCGCGTCCGGCGCGGTGTTGGCCGCCGTGTTGTTCTGGATCGTCTCCGGCAGCCTGACGGACGATGCCTACATCAGTTTGTCGGCCGCCAGGAACCTCGCCGTCCACGGGGAGTGGGCGATCGTCCACGGCCTGACCGCGAACACGTCGACGTCCCCGCTCAACGTGCTCGCGCTCGGGGCACTGACGTTCCTGACCCGGTTGTGGGGCCCGGGCGACCCCCTGTTGGCACTCGGAATGCTCAACGTCGCGGTCACCGCCCTGTTGGGCTGGGTACTGGCGCGGATGTGCCGGCGGCTCGGCATCGGGACCGGGTGGGCGGTACTCGCCGGCGCGCTGGTGGTGTTCAACCCGTTCGTGTTGTCCGCGGTCGGGCTCGAGGTGCTGCTGATCCCGGCGGCCGTCGCGGTGATGGTGTGGTTCGCGCTCGAGGGCCGGGCCGCCTGGTTCGGTGCGGCCGCGGGGATGGCGGCGCTGGTACGTCTGGACCTGCTCGTTTTCGTCGTGGTCATCGCCGCCCTGTCACCGGCGATTCGCACGCAACTGCGCCGCGCCCTCGCCGGCTTCGCCGCGATCGCAGGGCCGTGGTATCTGTTCAGCTGGGTCGTCCTCGGTTCGGCGCTGCCCGACACCTTCCTGATCAAGCAGGGCCAGGCCTCCGACGTGGGCGGCTACAACTACCTCACCGGCCCGATCATGTACTTCGAGTCCAACCCGTGGCGGACCGTGGCGGCATTYGGTCCCGCGGTCCTCGCGCTCGTGCTGATTCTCGTCGCGCTCGCCTCGTACGCCAGACCCTGGAAGCGACCGGTGCCCGTCCCCGTGCCGCTGCTCGCGCTCGGCTTGTCCGGCGCCCTCTACTACGTCGCCTACGTCGTGCTCGACACCGTGCCGTACCACTGGTACTACGTGGCGCCGGCGACCACGCTGGCGATGTTCGCCGTCCTCGCCGCCGGCATCCACTGGAGCGCCGCGCGCGACACCCCGTACCGCGCCGCCGCAGGCACTTTGGCCGGCCTCCTCGCCGTGCTGGGAGTCGGCGCCGTGTACTACGACGTCGAGAGCGGTCTCCCGTGGGAGGCACCCCCCATCTTCGGTAACTGGGCGAGCGCGCAGGACTACGAACGGGTCGGCCGGGCGGTCGGGACACTCGTCGGGGAGGCACCGGTGCGATCCCCCGGTGAGATCGGGACCCTCGCCTACTTCTGTGAGTGTGTGATCGTCGACGAGTTCTCCGACCGCGGATTGGTGGTCGAGGACCGGTTGGTGCCCCGTCTCGCGGAGGCCACGGAACCGGCGCGAACGTTGCTGCGCGCCAACTACGCCTTCTTCGACTACCGGCTCGCACCCGTGAATCCCGCGTTCGATCTCCGGTACGAGGAGGGCCGTGGTCCCGGCGGTCCGATGTCCTGGGACGTGTTCTCCGCTGCCCGCGGAGCCGGTCACTTCATCCTGGTGCCGCTCACCGGCGGCTGACGCCCTCGAACACGTCGTAGCCGGGGGTGAGGACGTGATCCGGGTCGAACCTCCGTTTGGCCTCGTCGAGGCGGTGGAACGCCGACCCGAAATGCCGGCGCCAGTCTTCGGGGGACATGGGGACCGCGCTCACCGGGTAGAGCGCGCCGCCGGCATTGCGGACGCGGTCGTACACGGCCCTGTTGGAGTCAACGAGCCGGTTGGCGTCGCCGAGGTCGGCGGTCGTCGGCACCCGGACGAAGTTGAACGCGAAACACAGGCCCTCCGAGGGTGTCCGCAGCAGTGGACTGGTGATCGCTCCGGTGCGGATCGGCGACAGCACGATCTGACCGAACTTGCCGAGGTCGGTCGCAGGATCAAGCCTGCCCAGCTCGTCGTCGACCAGCGACTCGACGTGCGAGTCTCCGATGAAGGTGGTGATCCAGGGGTGCGGGTGGAACCACTGGCCGTTGTCCCGCAACGCCGCTTCCAGCCCGGCCAGCCGCTCGAGGTAGTCGACGTACGCAATCGTGCCGGGCATCCGTCCGGCGGGGTCGTCGGACAGTCCGGCGAGCAGTACGTCGTCGTCCGGCGGGCTCCCGGTGAAGAACTTCGCCACGTCCAGCTGGAACGAGAGCTCACCGGTCGGTGCTGCCAGGATCGCGCCCTGCACCGCGTCGAAGCCGGCGCCCGCGGACAGGAGGCGCGCGTCCTTCAGCATCCCCGCCAGGTTCGGGTAGACCAGCACGAACCT
Source organism: Rhodococcus sp. P3_B8 (assembly GCF_056402775.1). NCBI lineage: Bacteria > Bacillati > Actinomycetota > Actinomycetes > Mycobacteriales > Nocardiaceae > Rhodococcus > Rhodococcus sp. P3_B8. Next base: position 383 of record NZ_JBFUGT010000197.1, on the reverse strand, counting down.
GCGCACCTGCTCGGGTGCCGCGACGAGTTCGAGCGTCGCCTCGGTGATCACGCCCACCTGGCCGAGCCCTGCCCGCACCGCGTCGAACAGGTCCGAGTGGCTCTGTGCCGAACAGGTGATCGTCTGCCCCGTGCCGGTCACCACGTCCATCGAGATGACGTTGTCGCTCTGGACGCCGTACCGTGAGGTCGTGCCGCCCACGCCCCCGACGACGAGTGTCCCGCCGACCGACAGGTCGAGGTAGTCGGTGAGCACGGGCGGGGTCGTTCCCCGCGGCAGCGTCGCGGCGAGCACCTCGCGCCACGTCGCGCCCGCGCCGACGACGATCCGGTCGCTCGCCGCCCGGCCGACGGAGTGCCGCGTCGACATGGCGGCCACGATGC
>NZ_JBFUGT010000196.1:0-11980 GCF_056402775.1 Rhodococcus sp. P3_B8 | reverse complement strand
GCGCCGGCCGGGGAGTGCTCGTCCAGGTGCCCCGGCGCGGCTACGTGCCCAGCCTCGCGTGCGGCAAGTGCCGGGCGCCCGCGCGATGCCGGCGATGCAACGGACCTCTCGCGCTGCCGTCCGCGGCCGGCCCGGACGGGGCGGGGACCCCCGCGTGCCGATGGTGCGGCGTCGCCGATGCCGCACACCGCTGCCACGCGTGTGGAGCGAAGGCGCTGCGGGCCGTCGTGGTCGGTGCCGGACGGACCGCCGAGGAACTGGGTCGCGCGTTTCCCGGGGTTGCCGTCCGGATGTCGGGGGGCACGGACGTCGTGGACGAGGTGAAGCAGGGTCCCACCCTCGTGGTGTCGACGGTCGGGGCCGAACCGGTGATGCCGGGCGGCTACGGCGCGGCGTTGCTGCTCGACGGCTGGGCGCTGCTGGGCCGTCCCGACCTGCGCGCCGCGGAGGAGACGCTGCGGCGATGGATGACGGCATCGTCACTCGTGCGGCCGTTCGCCGAGGGCGGTCAGGTGGTCGTGGTCGCCGATTCGGGGATTCCGACCGTGCAGGCGCTGGTTCGCTGGGATCCGGTCGGTCACGCCCGTGCGCAGTACGAGGAGCGGGCGGAAGTCGGATTTCCGCCCGCCATCCACCTTGCGGCGATCGACGGCWGTGCGAAGGCGATCGCCGACCTCCTGGACCTCGCCGATCTGCCGGCGAATGCGGAATTGCTCGGCCCGGTCGAGTTGCCTGCCGGGGAGCGGCTGCCGTTCTCCGGCGACGCGCCCGAGCCGGCGGACGTGGAGCGCATGCTGATCCGGGTGCCGCGGGGCGAGGGGAAACCACTGGCCAAAGCGCTCGGAGAGGCGCAGTCGGTGCGCAGTGCGCGCAAGGACTCGCAGCCTGCCCGGGTCCAGATCGACCCCATTCGGATCGGCTAGCTCCACCCCGGGGGTGACAAAAAGGAATGGCAAGGAGGTTATGCACTCCCTGCCACTCTCAACATATAACGCACCGGGGGCCTTGCGGCAAGACCCGGGTCGTGCCGCAGAATCTCCCACCGAAGTCAGGACCAGCGGAAATCAGTATTCGCGGCATACGTGTGGGGGTTTCATGATCGACGTGATCGTTGCAGGCAGCGGACCGACCGGGCTGATGCTGGCCTGCGAGTTGCGGTTGCACGGCGTGCAGGTGCTCGTGGTGGAGAAGGAGGCGGAGCCGACGAGGGTTGTCCGTTCGCTGGGCCTGCACGCGCGCAGCATCGAGGTGATGGACCAGCGCGGTCTGCTGGAGCGGTTCCTCGCGCTCGGTACGCAGTACCCGCTCGGTGGCTTCTTCGCCGGCATCAGAAAGCCGGCACCCGAGCGGCTGGACACCGCACATCCGTACGTTCTCGGCATCCCGCAGACCACCACCGAGCGACTGTTGACCGAGCACGCCACCGAAGTCGGCGTCGAGATACGGCGCGGCTGCGAACTGGTCGGCCTGAATCAGGACGAACACGGGGTGACCGCCCTGCTGGCCGACGGCACCCAGCTGCGCTCGCGCTACCTCGTCGGCTGCGACGGCGGCCGCAGCACGGTGCGGAAGCTGCTCGGCGTCGATTTCCCCGGCGAGCCCAGCAGAGTCGACACACTGCTGGGCGAGGTGGAGCTGACCGCGCCGCAGGAGACGCTGGACGCCGTGGTGGCCGAGGTCCGCAAGACCCAGCTCCGGTTCGGCGCCATGCCGCTCGAGGACGGGGTGTACCGCATCGGCGTCCCCGCCGCAGGGGTGGCCGAGGACCGCACGGTCGCGCCGACCCTGGACGAGTTGAAGCAGCAGTTGCGGGCAACCGCGGGCACCGACTTCGGCGTGCACTCGCCGCGGTGGCTGTCCCGCTTCGGCGACGCCACCCGGCAGGCCGAGCGGTACCGGGTCGGCCGGGTGCTGCTGGCCGGCGACGCGGCGCATATCCACCCGCCGGTCGGCGGTCAGGGGCTCAACCTCGGTATCCAGGATGCGTTCAACCTCGGCTGGAAACTGGCAGCCGAGGTCGGTGGCTGGGCGCCGGAGGGGCTGTTGGACAGCTACCACACCGAACGGCACCCGGTCGCCGCCGACGTGCTGACCAACACCCGCGCCCAGATGGAGCTGATGTCCCTCGATCCGGGGCCCCAGGCGGTGCGCCGGCTGGTGTCGGAACTGATGGATTTCGAGAACGTGAACCGGTACCTGACCGAGAAGATCATCGCGATCGGGGTCCGCTACGACTTCGGCGAGGGGCATGAACTGCTCGGCCGGCGCCTACGGGACGTGGGGCTGAAGCGGGGACGACTCTACGAGCTGATGCACGACGGCCGCGGCTTACTGCTCGACCAGACCGGCCGGCTGTCGGTGACGGGCTGGGCGGACCGGGTCGACCATGTCGTCGACGTCAGCGAGGAACTCGACGTGCCCGCAGCGCTGCTGCGACCGGACGGGCATGTGGCGTGGGTCGGCGACGACCAGCAGGATCTGGTCGGCCGGCTGCGCGAGTGGTTCGGCGCCGCCGCCGACTGAGCGCGAACGCCTCCGGACTCGGCCGGCGCAGCGCCCGCGAGTCCGGGGGCGACCTGACCACCGTCACAGAAAAGGACCTTGCCGAGTGCCGATTGGCGATATATCGTTGATGCATCAGCGATATAGAAGGAGGCTGATGATGGAAAACTTCCATTTCGAACACAGAGGTCCCCGACGGGACCGATTCGCGCGCGAGCGGACGGGACGGCCCGAGGGGCCCCACCGTCACGGACACCGGCGAGGCCGCTTCGGGCCCGAGGGTGATCCCGGGTTCGGCCCGGGAATGCACTTCGGCCGCGGACGCGGACGGGGTGGCAGGGGACGACGCGGCGATGTCCGCTCCGCGATCCTGCTGCTGCTCACCGAGGAGCCGATGCACGGCTACGAGTTGATTCAGCAGATCGTCGAACGCAGCGACGGGGTGTGGAAGCCCAGTCCGGGTTCGATCTACCCCGCGCTGTCACAACTCGAGGACGAGGGTCTGGTACTGATCGAAAAGGTGGCGGGCCGCAAGACCGCACGCCTGACGGACGAGGGCAAGGCATTCGTCGAAGCGAACAAGACCGAACTCGGCACCCCGTGGGACGACGTGCGGGAGAGTGTCGGCAGGCCCGCCGAGGACCTGCGGGGCCTGATCGGGCTGCTGATGGGTGCCGCGGGGCAGGTCGCCGCCGTCGGTGACGACGAACAGGTTCGGCGTGCCGGCGAAATTCTCACCGAGGCGCGTCGCGCGATGTATCGCCTTCTCGCGGAAGACGATCAGAGCGAAGCCGGCAAGGCTGACACCGACTCGTAGGGCGTCGCGGTTCACCGCGGGCCCGCCGCCTCGACGCGACAGCGCGTGCACATTCTGGGAAGGTTCACAGAAATGTCACGGCGAAGTCGGGAGAGATCATGAGATTTCGGGGTGCCGGTGCGGTCGTCGCGGGTGTCGTCCTGCTGATGTCCGGCGCAGTGTCCACCGCCCATGCGGACGACTCCTCACCGCCCCAACCCGTCGTGCCCGCCACGGCCGGGCTTCCCCAGACCGGCCGTAGTGCCGCCGCCGCGTATGCGCACGAGCACCCGGGCAGCGCACCCGCGGGATCGAACGACTTCTCCTGCACACCTTCCCCGGACCACCCCGAGCCGGTGGTGCTCGCACACGGCACCGACGCCAGCGCCTACGCGGACTGGGCCGCCCTGTCGCCGATGCTCGCCGCGGACGGCTACTGCGTGTTCGCGCTCAACTACGGCGGAGCGCCGGGCGCCGATACGTACGGCACCGAGGACATCGTCGCGAGCGCGGAGGAGTTCGGCCGATTCGTCGACCGGGTCCGCGACGCGACCGGCGCCGACAAGGTCGACACGGTCGGGTACTCGCAGGGTGCGAACGTCACGCGGTACTACGTCAACAAGCTCGGCGGCGCCCCGTTCGTCGACCACTGGGTCGGGCTGGCGTCGCCCAGCTACGGGGGAGTGATGTACGGCCTCGTTCCGATCGTCCAGGCGCTTCCCGGCGGACCGGACTTCGCCCGCACGGTGACATCGGTGGCCGTCAGCCAGCAGATGCAGGGCTCGCCGTTCATGAACGCCCTCAACGCGGGCGGTGACACCGTGCCCGGTGTCGCGTACACGACGATCGGGTCTCGGTACGACGAGATGATCCAGCCGTACACGAACATGGCGCTCCACGGCGCCGGGGCCGACAACATCCTGATCCAGGATCGATGCCCCCAGGACGGCACCGGACATTTTCAGGCGCCCTACGATCCGTTCGCGCTCGACCTCGTCCGGGCGGCGCTCGACCCGGACGCGGCTCCGCTGGCTCGTTGCGAGTTCGTCCCGGTCGGTGCGGGTATTCCGCAGGTGATTCTCGACAGCAACAGATAGACCCACACGAATGAGGCGGGGAGCCCGTGCGCTGCACGGCTCCCCGCCTCCGCGTGTGTGCGCTACTCCGCCAGTTTCGTGACCGCCTGCGCCCACAGGAAGTACTTGTTGGTGCCGAGGTCCTTCACGGACTTGATGTCGAATGCGGCCGCGAGGTGTTCGGCGTCGGAATCGCTCACGCCCTGCAGGGCGGCGACGACAGTTCGTCGAGTGTTATGGCCCGGGGTCGACTCCCTAGACTGGTCGGCACATCGTCGATCAAAGGGGAGCTTTCTTCGTGAGTATCGTTTCGGCCCGCGCAGCGGTCCACCGTCCGTCGTGTGGGTCGCCGACGTGCGCATAGTCTTCGCCGGAACCCCCGAGCCCGCTGTACCCTCGCTCGAACGCCTGATCCGTTCGCCGCGCCACGACGTCGTGGCGGTGATCACCCGCCCGGACGCGGTCGCAGGCCGCGGACGCAAGGTGGTCCGTTCACCGATCGGTGAACTCGCCGACTCCCACGGCATCGAGGTGCTGACTCCCGAGCGGCCCTCGGAGCCGGACTTCCTGGCGCGTCTCGCCGACCTCGCACCCGACTGCGCGCCCGTCGTCGCCTACGGGGCGCTGCTGCCGCAGAAGGTCCTCGACATCCCGGCCCACGGCTGGGTGAACCTGCACTTCTCGCTGTTGCCGGCGTGGCGCGGGGCAGCCCCCGTGCAGGCCGCGATCGGTGCGGGCGACGACATGACCGGCGCGAGTGCGTTCCGGCTCGAGGCGGGGATGGACACCGGGCCGGTCTACGGGGTGGTCACCGAGAGGATCCGCGATACCGATACCGCCGGGGATCTGCTGGGGCGCCTGGCCGACAGCGGTGCGGTCCTCCTGGAGTCGGTTCTCGACGGGATCGAGGACGGCGCGATCACCGCGGTCCCGCAGTCGGCCGACGGGGTGTCGCATGCGCCCAAGGTGAGCGTCGAGGCGGCCCGGATCCGTTGGGACAGAACAGCTGCCGTGGTTGACCGGCACGTCCGCTCGGTGACCCCCGCGCCCGGCGCCTGGACCATGATCGGCGATCTGCGCGTCAAGGTCGGTCCGGTCACTCCGACGGAGGAGCGACTGGAGCCGGGGGAGATCTCGGTGACCAAGGCCGGATTCCTGATCGGCACGTCCACGGTGGCGGTGCGGCTCGACCGCATCCAGCCGCAGGGCAAGAAACAGATGGCCGCCCTGGACTGGGCGCGAGGCGCACGACTCGACGCGGAGGTACGGGCACAGTGAGCGAATCCAGAAGGCCTGCACGTCGCGGCCAGTCCGGCTCGGGGGCCCGCAACAACCGTCCCCGACAGGCCCGCCGGCCCGACGCGTCGCAGTCCGGTCTCGACCAGCCGCGGCTCGCCGCGAGGGACGTGCTGCGCGCCGTCCGGGAACGCGACGCCTACGCCAATCTCGTGCTGCCCGGGCTGCTGCGTGAGCGGCGCCTGGACGGACGTGACGCGGCCCTCGCCACGGAATTGGCCTACGGCGCCGCCCGCGCCCGCGGGCTTCTCGACGCCGTGATCGCCGACTGCGCAGGCAGGCCGATCGCCGAGATCGACGGACCGCTCCTCGACGTCCTCCAGCTGGGCGCCTACCAGCTGCTGCGCACCCGCGTCGCCCCGCACGCCGCCGTCGCCACCTCCGTCGATCTCGTGCGCGCGGAGGCCGGTCCGGGGAAGGCGGGCTTCGTCAACGCCGTGCTGCGCCGGGTGTCGGAGCGGTCCGAAGCGGAATGGGTGGAGCGCCTCGCCCCGGCCGACCCGGTGGGGCGGCTGGCGTTCGAGCACGCGCATCCCACGTGGATCGCGCAGGTGTTCGCCGACGCGCTCGGTGCCGACGCCGGCGAACTCGAGGACGTCCTCATCGCCGACGACGCCCGGCCGGAGGTGCATCTCGTCGCCCGCCCGGGGGAGATCTCGTCGGAGGAACTCGCGCTCGCCACCGGCGGCGAGGTGGGGCGCTACTCGCCGTACGCGGTCTATCTGGACGGCGGCGACCCGGGGCTGCTCGACGCCGTCCGTGAGGGGCTCGCAGGAGTGCAGGACGAGGGCAGTCAGCTCGTCGCCCGGGCGCTGTCGCTGGCACCCTTGGACGGTCCGGACGCGGGCCGCTGGCTCGAYCTGTGCGCGGGCCCGGGTGGCAAGGCGGCCCTGCTCGGCGCCCTCGCCGGAATCGAGGGCGGACGCCTCGACGCCGTGGAGCCGGTGGAACACCGCGCGGACCTGATCCGCAAGACGACGAAGGAACTCCCGGTCGACGTGCACGTCGCCGACGGGCGGGATCCCGGGCTGGCGGGCGGGTACGACCGCATCCTGGTCGACGCGCCGTGCACCGGACTGGGTGCGTTGCGCCGACGTCCGGAGGCGCGGTGGCGCCGGCAGCCGTCGGACGTGGCGGGTCTCGCGAAACTGCAGCGCGAACTCCTGGCATCGGCCGTCGAGTTGGTTCGTCCCGGCGGCGTGATCCTCTACGCGACGTGTTCGCCGCACCTGTCCGAGACGGTGGCCGTGGTCGCGGACGCGGTGCGCCGCTACGGGCTCACGGCACTCGACACGCGTGAACTCGTTCCCGGTGTGCCGGGTCTGGGAGACGGTCCGGGCGTCCAGCTCTGGCCGCACCGGCACGGCACCGACGCGATGTTCATGGCCGCGTTGCGCAAGCCGTAGGGCGGGCGTCCCCACTACCTGGACATCTGCCCGACTCTCGGTAGAACCTGTTCCACTTTTCCGTGAAACGTGTTCTAATTCTTCTCGCGACAGAGACGTACGTCACGAAGCGAGTGGAGGACTTCAGATGAATCGGGTAGCGGGGAAGGTCGTTCTGATCACGGGAGCGGCGCGGGGTCAGGGGCGTAGTCATGCAGTGCATCTCGCCGACGAGGGCGCCGACATCATCGCCTTCGACCTCTGCGAGGACATCGCATCCAACGAATACCCGCTGGCGACCGAGGCCGACCTCGCGGAGACGGGACGGCTGGTCGAGAAGGCGGGGCGCCGGGTCGTCACCGCCAAGGTGGACGTGCGTGACCGCGCGGCCCTGCAACGCGAACTCGACGCCGCCGTCGCGACGCTGGGCCGGCTGGACGTCGTGGTCGCCAACGCCGGGATCGCGCCTCTCGGGAACGACGTGCCCGTCGAGGGATTCGTCGATGCGTTCGACGTCGACTTCGTCGGAGTGATCAACACCATCCACTCGGCCCTTCCGCACCTCGACGCCGGCGCCTCGATCATCGCGACGGGATCGGTGGCCGGGCTGGTCCCGCAGACCGGTCTGAACGGCCAGCAGGCCCTGCAGGGGCCTGGCGGCGACGGCTACGGTCTCGCCAAGAAGATGCTGTGGACGTACACCAACTCGCTCGCGCTCACCCTGGGCCCGAAGTCCATCCGCGTCAACGCGATCCATCCCACGAACTGCAACACGGACATGCTGCAGAGTCCGCCGATGTTCCGCACGTTCCGCCCCGACCTGGAGAACCCGACCGCCGAGGACGCGAAGGTCACGTTCCCGTTCATGCAGGCGATGCCCACCCCGTGGGTCGAGCCCGAGGACATCTCGCACGCGGTGGTGTTCCTGTCCTCCGACGAGTCCCGGTTCGTCACCGGTCAGCAGCTCCGGGTCGACGCGGGGGCGGGTCTCAAGCTCGGCGTCTGACGCCGATCCGATGAGGGTCCGGGCCGGTGTGCGGGCGCCGCCCGGGCCCTCGCCTTTCGCGTCAGGTCTGGTCGAACTGCTTACGCAGCTTCGCCGGTGCCTTGATCCGCCAGGCATCCTGCAGCAGTTCGGTCAGCTGCGGAACGTCGACGTTCTCGAGGTCGACGACGATCGAACCGTGACCGTCGTAGTGCGGAGTGGTATAGAACGGCGCGCCCTGGGCCAGCAGGGCCGCCTTCTCGTCGAGGTCGCACATCACCACCAGGCCCCCGTCCGACTTGGCCCGCAACCGGGCGAGCAGCTTGCCCGCCACCTTCAGAGCCGGGGTGCGATACGACGTGCTCTCCTGCACCTCCGGTAGTGACGCACCGATCGCCACGACGTCCGTCCAGGTCGGCATGAGCCCAGTATGGACCGCGGGACCCGGGCACGGCACGCGTACGACTAAACTGCGGCCCGTGGCAACCCCGATGATCGCACCGTCCATTCTGTCTGCCGATTTCGCGCGTCTCGCCGAGGAGGCGGACGCCGTCGCCGGTGCCGACTGGCTGCACGTCGACGTGATGGACGCACATTTCGTGCCCAACCTGACGCTCGGCCTTCCCGTCGTGCAGAGCCTGCTCGCGGCGACGGACATCCCGCTCGACTGCCATCTCATGATCGACGACCCCGGCCGCTGGGCGCCGCCCTACGCGGAGGCGGGCGCGCACAACGTCACCTTCCACGCGGAGGCGACCGACGACCCCCGGTCCGTGGCCCGGGACATCCGCGCCGCCGGCGCCAAGGCCGGTCTCAGCGTCAAGCCCGGCACGCCGATCGAGCCGTACCTCGAGATCCTGAAGGACTTCGACACGCTCCTCGTCATGAGCGTCGAGCCCGGCTTCGGTGGTCAGTCGTTCATCCCCGAGGTGCTGTCGAAGGCGAAGGCCGTCCGCCGGCTCGTCGACTCGGGTGAACTGAGACTGGTCGTGGAGATCGACGGCGGCATCAACGCCGACACCGTCGAGGCCGCTGCCGAGGCGGGCGTCGACTGCTTCGTAGCCGGGTCCGCCGTCTACGGCACGAGCGATCCCGCGGAGGCCGTGCGCGCCCTGCGCGCCAGCGCCGCCAAGGCGTCACCGCACCTGAGCCTGTCGCGGTAACGGCGCTCCGGAACAACGTGAACTCCCACGTGCGGCACGAGAATTCGGCGGCGGACCTCGACGCCGCGATGCAGATCGCCATCGGCGCCGCCGAGTCGGCGCGCGGATTCACCAGCCCCAATCCGGCGGTCGGCGCGGTGGTCCTCGACGCCGCGGGACGCATCGCCGGTGTCGGGATGACGCAGCCTCCCGGCGGTCCCCACGCAGAGGTCGTCGCACTGCGGGAGGCGGGGGACGCCGCCCGCGGCGGCACCGCCGTCGTCACGCTGGAACCGTGCAACCACCACGGCCGGACCGGGCCGTGTTCGCAGGCGCTCCTCGATGCCGGTGTGGTCGCGGTGCACTACGCGGTGGGTGATCCGAACCCCGAGGCCGCGGGCGGTGCGGAAACCCTCGTCTCGGCGGGTGTCGACGTGACGTCCGGGCTGCGGGCCCAGGACGTCGAACGCGGCCCGCTCCGCGCCTGGCTGCACCGGCAGCGCACCGGACGGCCGCACGTGACCTGGAAGTACGCGGCCACACTGGACGGGCGCAGCGCCGCCGCCGACGGCACCAGCCAGTGGATCACTGGTCCCGAGGCGAGGGAACGCGTCCACGCCGACCGGTCGAAACTGGACGCGATCGTGGTCGGCACCGGGACGGTGCTCGCCGACGACCCGCGGCTGACCGCCCGGATGCCCGACGGATCGCTCGCGGCGCACCAGCCGGTGCGCGTCGTCGTCGGACTCGGCGACATCCCGGCCGACGCCCGGGTCCTCGACGACTCCGCGCCCACCCTGCTGCTGCGCACGCACGACGTGGACGAGGTCCTCGCCGCACTCGCCGAGTACACCGATGTGCTGCTCGAGGGCGGGCCCCGGCTGGCGGGCGCATTCCTCGCCGCGGGCCGCGTCGACCGCATCCAGGCGTACCTCGCCCCGCTGGTCCTCGGCGCCGGCCCGTCCGCGGTCGCGGAGGCGGGAGTGCACACGATCGACGGCGCGCTTCGGTTCCGTCACGAGTCGGTCGAAACAATCGGCCCCGATCTGTTGTTGAGTCTGGTTCCAGCAGTGTCCGAAAACCCTGACAGCCCCCAAACGTAGGAGAAGCCACAGTGTTCACCGGGATCGTCGAAGAGTTGGGTGAGGTCGTCGCCAAGGAGGAACTGGCCGACGCCGCACGGTTCACCGTCCGTGGTCCGGTCGTGACTTCCGACGCGTCACACGGGGATTCGATCGCGGTGAACGGTGTGTGCCTGACCGTCGTCGAGGTGTTGGCCGACGGCTCCTTCACGGCCGACGTCATGCAGGAGACGCTGAACCGGTCGAGCCTGCAGAAGATCGACGTGGGCAGCCGCGTCAACCTCGAGCGGGCCGCCGCCCTGAACAGCCGCCTCGGCGGCCACCTCGTCCAGGGCCACGTGGACGGCACCGGGCACATCATCAGCCGCAGCCCTTCCGAGAACTGGGAGGTCGTGCGCATCGCGCTGCCCGACGCCATCTCCCGGTACGTCGTGGAGAAGGGCTCGATCACGGTCGACGGTGTGTCGCTTACGGTCTCGGCTCTCGGCGGGGAACGCGGCGACGAGTACTTCGAGATCTCGCTCATCCCGACCACGCTGCAACTGACCACGCTCGGGGCGGCGTCCGTCGGGACGCCCGTCAACCTCGAGGTCGACGTGATCGCGAAGTACGTGGAGCGGCTGCAAGCGGCCGGCCGCTGAGTCGTACTGTTGAGGAGCATCCCACGGATGCATCCGTTGTATTCGAAGATGCCTAAGTCAAGACTTTGGAGACCGAGCACGTGACCAGGTTCGACAGTATCGAGCGCGCCGTTGCGGACATCGCCGCAGGCAAGGCAGTCGTCGTCGTCGACGACGAGGACCGCGAGAACGAGGGAGACCTCATCTTCGCCGCGGAGAAGGCCACCCCCGAGTTGGTTGCCTTCATGGTTCGATACACGTCCGGGTATCTCTGTGTGCCGCTCGACGGCGCCGATTGCGACCGCCTCGGCCTGCCGCCGATGTACGCCACCAACCAGGACAAGCACGGCACCGCGTACACCGTGACCGTCGACGCCCGGGAGGGCATCGGCACCGGCATCTCCGCGTCCGACCGCGCCGCCACCATGCGGTTGCTGGCCGACCCGTCCAGCGGCGCCCAGGACTTCACCCGGCCCGGCCACGTGGTGCCGCTGCGCGCCAAGGAGGGCGGCGTGCTGCGCCGTCCCGGCCACACCGAGGCCGCCGTCGACCTCGCCCGGATGGCCGACCTGCGGCCTGCGGGTGTGATCTGCGAGATCGTCAGCCAGAAGGACGAGGGCCACATGGCCCAGACCGACGAGCTTAGGGTCTTCGCCGACGACCACAACCTCGCCCTGATCTCGATCGCCGACCTCATCGCGTGGCGCCGCAAGCACGAGAAGCACGTGGAGCGGGTCGCCTCCGCGCGCATCCCCACCCGGCACGGCGAGTTCACGGCCGTCGGCTACCGGAGCATCTACGACGACGTCGAGCACGTGGCGCTGGTCCGCGGCGACCTGCCCGGCCCGGACGGCGACGGCAGCGACGTGCTCGTGCGCGTGCACTCCGAATGCCTCACCGGCGACGTGTTCGGTTCGCTGCGCTGCGACTGCGGTCCCCAGCTCGACGCCGCCCTCGACATGGTCGCGCAGGAGGGGCGCGGTGTGGTCCTGTACATGCGCGGGCACGAGGGCCGGGGCATCGGGCTCATGCACAAGCTGCAGGCCTACCAGCTGCAGGACGCGGGTTCGGACACCGTCGACGCCAACCTCGAGCT
>NZ_JBFUGT010000195.1:0-12017 GCF_056402775.1 Rhodococcus sp. P3_B8 | reverse complement strand
GGCCAGGGCGGTCGCGCACACGGCCAGGGCGGCGGGGCACGTCGCTCCCGCTCCGGCGGTGCCGGACGCCCGCGCGCCGCGTCGTCCACCGGCGGCGGAACCCGCACGGCGTCCGCCGCCGGCTCACGCCGCCGTCAGGGCTAGAACTTCTCGAGGTGGACGGCGTCGGCCAGTGGCCGGCGCCCCCGCCACCCGAAGCGCTCGAGGTCCGGCACCTGCTGGAACTCGGCAACCGTCCCCACGCACAGCCAGGCGATGGGGCGCACCGGCTCGGGGATGCCCAGCAGTTCGGTGAGATACGGCTCGTCGTAGAACGACACCCAGCCGACGCCGACGTTCTCGGCGGCCGCGGCGAGCCACAGATTCTGGATCGCGAGCACCGCGGAGAACAGACCGGTGTCGTCGACCGTGTGCCTGCCGAGGATGTGTTCGCCGCCTCGGCTCCGGTCGTAGGTGACGACGACTCCCATACTGCTCTCGCAGATCCCTTCGATCTTGATGGGATCGAACGTCTTCTTCCGGTCCTCGGGCAGCGAGTCCGCGAAACGCCGCCGGGCGCCGGCCACATGATCGGCGAACGTGGTCAGCGTCTCGGTGTCGCGCACGACGACGAAATCCCACGGCTGCGTGTTGCCGACGCTGGGGGCGCAGTGCGCCGCACCCAGGATGCGGTCGAGCACGTCGGCCGCGATCGGCTCCCCGGTGAACTCGGCCCGCACGTCGCGGCGACGACGGATCGCGTCGTACACGGACAGCGCGGGCTCGGGATTCGTTTCAGGACTACACGCAGACTCGGTCACGCGGTCACGGTATAGCGGTGCACGCCCAGCATCGCGCCGGGGTCCGCCTCGTCCCCCTCCGCCACGACACAGTCCGCGAGCCGGGTCCGCACGTGCTCGGCCTCGATGTCGGCGCCGATGAGCACCAGCTGGGTCGCCCGCTCCTCGCCGGGTTCCCAGCGCGTCGACGTGAATCTGATGTGCGGGCCGACCGTCTGCACCTCGAACTTCCGCGACTGTCCGGGCACCGCGAAGTGCACGAATCCCTTGATCCGGTAGATCCCGACCGGTCGTTTCTCGAGGAACTCCACGAGCCGACGCGGATCGATCGGCTCGTCCGAGGCGAAATCGACTGCCTCGTAGGACGAGTGCAGGTGATCGTGGTCATCGCAGTGGTCGTGCTGGTCCAGCAGGAGTTGGTCGAGGGTCAGCTGCTCCCCCGCCGCCGGTTCACGCCCGGGTTCACGGTCGAACAGCAGGGTGGGCTCGATCCTGCCGTGCGCGGTGGTCAGGACGGGCGCGCGGTCGTTGTAGTCGCGGACCATCGCCTGCACGGCGGCGCGTCGGCCGTCGTCGATGCGGTCCGTCTTGTTCAGGATCACGAGGTCGGCGAGCGTGACGTGCTTGCCGAGGTCCGGGTGCTGCGCCGCCTTGTCCTCGAACTGCTCACCGTCGACCATCACGACGAGGCCGCCGTACACGACGTGCGGGTTGGTGCTGCCGAGAACGAGCCGAATCATGTTGCGCGGCTCGGCAAGTCCGCTCGCCTCGACGATGATCACGTCGATCTGCGACGTGGGATGGGCGAGGCGGTCCAGCATCTCGTCCATGTCGCTGACGTCCACGGCGCAGCACATACAGCCGTTGCTCAGCGACACCATGGAATCGACCTGACCGGCCACCATCATCGAATCGATGTTCACGGCGCCGAAGTCGTTGACGATGACGCCGACCCGGACCCCGCGGTTGTTGCGCAGCACGTGGTTGAGCAGTGTCGTCTTTCCCGAACCGAGGAATCCGGCGACGATGACGACGGGAATCCGCTTCTTCGCCAACGCTGCGACCTCCGTGGGACCTCGACGATCTACCGGGCGCCCATCCTAGCGTCCCGCCCCCGCGGCGAGGATCGCCGCGTCGACGTCGGCTGCGGGCGTCATCGGCAGCGCATGATGTGTGGCGCCGGGAATCGTCGTGACCGTGGCCGACGGGAGCAACCGGCGGACGTTCGCCGCCACCCTCCCCGGATCGTGTGCCCGACTGCCTCCCGCAAGCACCACGGCAGTATGGGCGGTCAGCCTCCCCAGCGCCTCGGCCTTCGGGCGCGGCGGCACCACAAGCGCAGTGCGGCCGAAAGCGGCCGTCCCGAGCGCGCTCACGCCCAGCCACCGCGGGTCGACTCCGGCGCCCGCGGTCTCCCAGCCGATCAGACTCCGCTGCCGCTTCTCCGTCGGCCTGATCAGCACCGGCACCGCGTGGAGCAGGTACCTCGGGCTCATGCCCGCAAAGCAGGACGTCGGGTCGAGCAGCACCAGGCTGTCGACGCGACGGGAACCGTGCAGCGTGTAGGCGAGGGCGATCATGGCGCCATACGAATGACCGACCACCGCGGACGCGTTCACCCCGAGGTGGTCGAGCACCGCGTCCAGCCACTCGAACAGGTTCAGGGCCGTGCGCAGCGGTGCGCCGTCGTTCACACTGCGCCCCACGTCGCCCATGACGTCCACCGCGAACACCCGGTGACTGCGGGCGAGCGCCGCGACGTTCGCGATCCACACGGTCGACGTCGCCCCGCCCCCGGGGAGCAGGAGAAGCGGCGCCCCCGACTCGGGTCCGCACACGTTGACCCGGGTGCTCCCGAACCGTGTCGGGACGTCGACGGGTGTGACGTCCACCGGCCACTCGTCCAGCAGTACGTCGTACGCGGCGAAGAAGTCGTCGACTGCCGTCATCAACCCTCCTCGGTTATCTCGACAATCGAGATACTAGACAAACGAAGGAAAAGTCGCAGTAGATTGCAAAGCGTGGACCCGGACGAAGGCGCACAGACCGTGCACCGACTGCGTGCACTCGCAGTCGAACTGAACCTGCTCGGCGCCGAATTCGCGCAACTACACGGACTGCACACCACCGATCTCCGTGCCCTGATCTGCATCCTCGACGCCGACCGCACGGGACTCGCCGCCACACCCGGATGGCTCGGAAGTCAGCTCGGCATCAACTCCGCCTCGGTCACCGCCCTGCTCGATCGCACGGAGAAGGCAGGCCTGATCCGGCGCGACCGGGACGCCGACGACCGCCGCAGGTCGTTGCTCGCGGTCACACCCCGCGCCGTCGACCTCGGTCAGACGTTCTTCGGGCCGCTCATCGACCGGACGGCCTCCGTCCTCGACGACTTCGACACCGCCGAAAGGGCCACCATTTCACGGTTTCTCGACGGCGTGAACCGTGCGGTCACCGTCGAACGCCAGGCCGGCGCTCAGCGCACGGACGGCGCGGCGTCGAGGTCGCGGACACGACGCGCGGGCGACCCCGCGTAGAGCCCGTTCGGCTCGCAGTCGCGGGTGACCACCGTGCCCGCCCCGATGACACATCCGTCCCCCACCGTCACTCCGGGAAGAATGATCGCGCCYGCGCCGATCCAGCACCCGTCGCCGACCACGATCGGACGGTCGACCACCCGCCCGCCCCGGCCGTCGCTCGGTCCGATCTCGTGAGTACTCGTGATGAACTGCGCGCGGTGCCCGACAGCGACCTGCCTGCCGAGCGTGATGGGCGCAGTGCCGTCGAACAGCACTCCGCGGTTGACGAACGTCCCCAGCCCCATCGTGACGTCTTTGCTGCCGAAATAGCAGCCGCAACAGATGCCGGCTCCCCACACTTTCGCGCCCGCCGCCATCAGCAGGAGAACGCGAAGCCACACGGGGACGAACGCGGAGGCCTGGACGATGGTGACGAACCGCATCCCGTCACCCTATCGCCACGGAGCAGGTTCGATACCGGAAGTTGCTCGCCGTTAACTGCGATACCGCCCGAAGATCCGAGGCGCGGCGTACTATGTGGGCGCCATCGAAGATTCCCGAGGGGGGACAGTGAGACAACTGGATAGCGACGGATTCGCTGCACTGATGGAGTCCATCCCCCACGCGATCAGCGTTCACGACCGGGATCGAAACCTCGTGTTCAGCAACCCCGCCTGCGCGGCCCTGATCGGCTACGACACCGACGAATTCGCAGACCTCGAACACGAGCAACTGTTCCACCCCGACGACGCCGAACTGTGGGGCACCATGCTCGCCCGGGTCCTGGGTACGGAAAGCACCAGCGCGACAGCACATCTGCGCATCCGCCACCGGGAAGGCCACTGGATCTGGGTGCGCGTCGCGGCGTCCACGTTCACCGCAGGCGCCGAGAGGTTGGTCGCCCTCGTGCTCCAGGACGAATCCGACACGATCTGGGGCAACCCCACGGCCGCGAGGCAACCGATCCGATAACCGCCCGCTCACCGCCCGTCGCCGGACGCCGTGCCACTACACGGCGGAGTCCGGACGGTCGCGCCGCAGCGCCGGCAGAAATGGGTGCGGTGCCCACCGTTGTTCGACGTCGCGCACCCACACACCTCCCACCCCACCAGGCACGTGTTGGCGGCCAGCGTGTGCCCGTTCGGACAGCGCCCCGGCGCGGTTTCGGTTCTGACGGCCACACGCCCAACCTACCTCGCGGTCGAACATATGTGCGAGTTCGACCGGGAACCGCCGTCGCTGCGGTGGGCGGTCACATGTAGTTGCCGGGCGAACCGTCCTCCTGCCCGTCCTCCCGCTCCACCAGGAACCAGCTCCCGGGGGCGTAGATCAACTCCCGGGCGGCACGGACGATGACGAGCGCCCCGGACTCGTGGATGCTGTAGCTGTCGTCGTCGCCGAAGTCGGTGACGGCGAACTCCGCCAATTGGTCGAATGATCGATGCGTCACAGTGAATGTCATGACGCCAGTGTCCCACCGGGACAAGGGGATGAATGAGGAAAGCCTCCCACCCGCACTGTCTGCGGATGAGAGGCTTCTCTCGAGTGGAGCTAAGGGGACTCGAACCCCTGACCCCCACACTGCCAGTGTGGTGCGCTACCAGCTGCGCCATAGCCCCGTATTCGGTTGTTCTCCGCACTCGGAATGACTTCCTCCGTGCTCGAAGAAAGTTACACCATTGCCGCCCGGGCCAACAAATCGCCTGGTCAGAGGCGCTTCGCGCCCGTGCGCCTTTCTGGTTGGCGGATTCATGCGGCCGTCGCAACAACGAGTTTCCCGAGACGCTCGGCTGGACTGTCCCAGTCGAGCGTCATACGGGGACGACGATTGAGTTTATCGGCCACCACGTCGAGGTAGACCTCGTCGAACCCGTCCAACGCGATCCCCTTGGGGAAGTACTGGCGCAGCAAGCCGTTTGTGTTCTCGTTCGTCCCGCGCTGCCACGGCGAACGCGGATCACAGAAATACACCGGCACCCCCGTCTCGACAGTGAACCGGGCGTGCTGACTCATCTCCGCACCCTGATCCCAGGTGATCGACTTGGCAAGGTGCTGGGGAAGCTCGGTGATCTTGCGGGTCATCGCCGACCGCACCTGCTCGGCGGAATGCCCATCCGGCAGGTGCAACAGCATCACGAACCGGGTCGACCGCTCCACCAACGTCCCGATCGCCGACTTGTTGTTCGCCCCGATGATCAGATCGCCCTCCCAGTGCCCGGGCACCGCCCGGTCCTCGACCTCGGCGGGACGCTCGGAAATCATCACCATGTCCGGGAACTTCCCCCGCCGCTCACCGACCGTGCTTCGGTGTTTACGCAGGTAGCGGCCGGTCCGCAGATGGGCGGTCAGCTCCCGCGTCAACGCTCCCCGGGACTGGACGAACAACGCCTGATAGATCGATTCGTGTGACACCCACATCTCCGGCCGGCTCGGATACTCCCGCCTGAGCTTGTGCGAGATCTGCTGCGGTGACAAGTCCTCACCCAGCCACCCCTGCACCTGCTCCCGCAACTCGGCGTGGGCGGCGAGCTTGGCGGTCTTGGGGCGCCGGGCGCGGGCCTCGGCGTCCCGTTGGGCCCGTGAGGCCAGATACTTCCCGCGATAGGACAACGCCCGCCGCAGTTCCCGGCTGATCGTGGACGGGCTGCGGCCCAGTGCGTGGGCGATCGCCCGGATCGTCCACCCGTCCCGGCGGAATTCGTCGATCTGCTCCCGCTCGGACAGCGACAGATACCGCCCCGACGGGGGAACAGGTCGGCGGGGACGCACTCCACCGACCTGCACCAGCCACCGCCGCATCTGGGTCAGCGAGACCTGCACCTCACACGCCGCGCTGACCGTGTCCTGCCCCGCCCGCAAACACTCCCAGAACTGCTCCCGCACTCGCCGCTCGATCGGCGGCCGCCCCTTGAACACCATCCACAACACCCTTCCTTACCAGGGATGTTGCGTCGACCGACTGAATACGCCGTTGTTCCAGCTACCAAAAAGGGGCTCTACTGCTGTGAGCGTGGGTGAATACCGGTCCTGCTGAGGGCGCACGCCGTTCTCCCAGTAGCGTTCTGGCTTGTCTAGGGTCAGTCGGCTACATGTGTGGAGAACGGCGTGCGCGAAGCCAGGATATGGCGTCAGGTGTTGGGTGTCGAAAAGACGGTGATCGAGCACGTCGTTTTCGACGAATCGGCCGCGGCGGTGATCGTCGCGGTCCGTCCGCAGGCGCGGGCGATGTCACGGTGCGGGGTGTGCGGKCGGCGCAGCCCCGGATACGACGGCGGTGCCGGGCGGCGACGGTGGCGCGGCCCGGATTGCGGCCTGGTCCGTACCTTCATCGAGGCCGAGGCACCGCGGGTGGCCTGCCGCGAGCATGGGGTCACGGTGGCCGCGGTGCCCTGGGCACGGCACCGCGCCGGCCACACCTACTCGTTCGACCAGACGGTGGCGTGGCTGGCCACGCACACCTCGAAGGCTGCGACGTGCGAGTTAATGCGCACCGCGTGGCGCACGGTCGGGGCGATCGTGGACCGGGTGTGGGCCGACACCGAACCCGCCCGGGATCCGCTGGCCGGGCTGCGGCGGATCGGGATCGACGAGATCTCCTACAAGAAGGGCCACAAGTATCTGACGGTCGTCGTCGACCACGACTCCGGCCGGCTGGTGTGGGCGGCCCCCGGCCGGGACGCGGCCACCCTGTCCGGGTTCTTCGACCTGCTCGGGGCCGATCGGTGCGCGCGGATCACCCACGTCACCTCGGACGCGGCCGGGTGGATCGGGTCGGTGGTGACCCGGTACTGCCCGGATGCGGTCCGGTGCGCGGACCCGTTCCACGTGGTCGCCTGGGCCACCGAAGCGCTGGACACGGTGCGGCGGGCGGCGTGGAATCGGGCGCGGGCCACCGAAACCGCTTCCCGTGGGGGCGGTTGGAAACCGCGGCGTCGCCCAAAGGCCGGGCCAGCTCGAACGGTGAAACGCAGCCGGTGGGCGTTGCTGAAGAACCCGGACACGCTCAATGCGCAGCAGCGGGCGACGCTGCGGTGGATCGAACTGCACGATCCCGTGCTGCACCGTGGTTACCTGCTCAAGGAGAGTTTGCGGTTGATCTTCCAGCTCCCGGCCGAGCAGGCCGCCACCGAACTCGATCGATGGATCGACTGGGCGAGGCGGTGCCGCATCCCGGCGTTTGTCGCGCTGCAGAAAAGCATCCTCGTCCACAAACCCGCCATCCTCGCCGCCATCGAACACGGGYTGTCGAACGGGCGGATCGAATCGGTCAACACCAAGATCCGCCTCATCACCCGACGTGGATTCGGGTTCCACACCCCGAGGCAGTCATCGCACTGGCAATGCTCAGCCTCGGGGGCGCTCGACCACAATTACCCGGCCGGACCAACCCACGAATGAGTCAGTAGAGCCCAAAAAGGCGCACGGGCGCGCAGCGCCTACAGCGGGTCACGGGCCACCGGACAGGACATGCAGCGGGGCCCGCCGCGGCCGGAGCCGAGTTCGGAACCGGCGATCCGCAGTACCTCGATGCCCGACGCCTCGAGCCGGGCGTTGGTCTCGACGTTCCGTTCGTACGCGACGACGACGCCGGGTGCGAGTGCGAGCGTGTTGTTTCCGTCGTCCCACTGTTCGCGTTCGGCGGTGACGTTGTCGAGCCCGGTGTCGATGACGCGCAGCTTGCCGATGCCCATGGCCTCGGCGGCGGCGGTCAGGAACGGATCGGCTCCGCGGATCGACACACCCTTGTCCTCGCGGTGAATGGTGAACGCCGACAGCGTGTCCTGGATGATCGGGTACATCACGACAGCGTCGTGATCGACCATCGTGCACACGGTGTCGAGGTGCATCGACGCCCGGGCCTGCGCGATGGGCACCACCAGCACGGTGTGCGCCAATTCGTCCTCGAAGACGCTGCGCGCCAACGCCTCGGCGCCTGCCGGTGTGGTGCGCTCCCCCACCCCGACGGCGACGACTCCCGGTGCGAGGAGCAGGACGTCGCCGCCTTCGACGGGAGCCGTGTGGGATTCGTAGGCGCGCCGGGCGCCGCGGAAACGCGGGTGGTGGGCGTAGATGATGTCGGTGAGGGACGTTTCGCGGACGCGGGCGGGCAGGGCGAGGGACGTGATCGCCACGCGGGGTCCGATCCAGAACGACGAGTCCCGGGTGAACAGCAGGTTGGGCAACGGGTCGATGACGAAGTCGCCGCCGTGGTGCATGCGCCGGACCAGCGACGCCGTGTTGGCCGCGACGGGAAGTTCGTCGAAGGTCATCCCCGCGGTGAGGATGGTGGACAGGTCGGGGGCCGGGACACCGCGGAGGTGCGCGGCCAGTTCCTGCGCCAGGGTGTGCCCGAGTTTGCGTGGGTCGACGGCCGCGCCGATGCCCTGTATGCGGGCGGCGCCGCTGGCGCCGAGCGTCTCGGTGAGCAGGTCGGACAGCAGCAGGACCTCGACGCCGCGGCTGCGCAGGAGGTCCGCGAACGCGTCGTGTTCTTCCTGCGCGCGGTCGACCCAGGGCAGCCCGTCGAAGAGCAGTTGGTCGTTGTTGCGGGGCGTGAGCCGCTTCAGTTCGTCTCCGGGACGGTGCAGGAGGACGGCACGCAGCTGCCCGACTTCGGAGTTGGCCCCCAGCGGTGCAGAACCGGACGCGTTCATGTCTAGACGGTAATGCCGGCGGGCCCGGCAGGCACGCTCAAACACTCCGCCGCTGACCGTGTCCCTCGGCGCCGCAGGCGAGTACCGTGAAACGGCGGAGGTATCTCATGGACGAGAACGCGACTCTCTCGCCGGCGCACTCGGATGCGGCGGCGAGTTCGTCTGCGAACACGCCCCCACTTCCGTCCGTGCCCTCCGCCCTGGCGCCGTTCGCCGGTCTGTGGCGCGGCGAGGGCGAGGGCGCGTACCCGACGATCGACAACTTCGCATACACCGAGGAGATCGAATTCGCCCCCACCGGTAAACCGTTCCTGGCGTACCGGTCTCGGACGAAGGAGGTGGGCAGCGGTCGGCCGTTGCACTCGGAGTCCGGGTTCCTGCGGCTCGTCGCCGAGGACGAGGCGGAACTGCTCGTGGCCCAGCCGACCGGATTCACCGAGATCCACCGCGGTCAGGTCCGGGAGGGGACCATCGAGTTGTCGATGGTGGTGCTGAGCGCGTCCCCGGACGCGAAACCGGTGCACAGCATCCGGCGACAGTTGTCGGTGCGCGGCGGCGACCTCACGTACGACCTGTGGATGGCGCACGACCTGACTCCGCTCACGCATCACCTGCACGGACATCTCCGCCGCGACTGACCTCGAGTATTGTTCAGGTAACCGTGTGAAAGGTTGCCTGTCGTGGAGATGCCCGAGTGGAGAGCCAAGGAACTGACGCCGGGGCAGCTGTCGGAGCGCAGTGGCGTGGCGGTGTCGGCGTTGCACTTCTACGAGCGCGAGGGGCTGATCTCCAGCAGGCGGACGTCCGGCAATCAGCGTCGATATCGCAGGGACACGCTGCGGCGGGTCGCGTTCATCCGCATCGCCCAGCGGGTCGGGATTCCGCTGGCCGAGATCCGGGACGCCCTTGCGACCCTTCCCGAGGGCAGGACGCCGAACCGGAAGGATTGGGAGAAGCTCTCGACGCGGTGGCATGCGGATCTGGATCAGCGGATCGAGCAGCTGATCCGGCTCCGCGACAACCTGACCGGCTGCATCGGCTGCGGGTGCCTCTCGCTCGGGAGCTGCGCGATCGTCAACAGCCACGACCGGCTGGGCACGGCGGGGCCGGGGGCCCGCACGCTGGACGTCGAACTCGACGGCCCGGCGTCCGGGGTGTGAGCGTCAGCTGTCGCCGAGCCACTTCTCGATCGCGTCGCGGTCCTGCCCGACCATGTCGCCGACCAGCTTCCTGACGAGGGACTCGATCTGTCCGCCGACGAGCGGGATCTTGACCTGAACCGATCCGGCGACGTCCAGGACGGTGACGTCGCCCGACGCGCGGAGCACCGACGTGCACTCGATCTTCACCGGGATCCCGGTGGAGCTGCCACTGATCCGGCCGTCGGCGTGGTCGCCGTCGAGGGCACCCCATTCGTCGGCGCGCTCGACCTTCAGTTCGCCCGAGACGACTTTGCGGACCAGCCCGGGGAGGGAGGACGCGCCGATGCTGTCGCGCATCGTCGCCGTCAGGGTGCCGGGGCCGCGGCTGTCGTCGAGGGTGAGTTTCTCCGGCGCCTCGTCGAACCGGTGCTGCCAGAACGCCCGATCCGTCACGGTCGCGTGCACCCGGTCGATGGGGTACGCGATCTGTTCGGAGTAGTCGAAGCTTTTCGCCATGACGGCAGCCTACGACAACTCGGTGAGTGGTGACGGAGTCCAGAGACTCGTCAGCCACGCACGGGCGCGGAGCGCCTCATCGGCAGGTGGTCGATGCCGGCTTCGAGGTAGTTCTCGCCGGTTCTGCGAAAACCGTAACGGCCGTACCAGTTTTCGAGGTAGGCCTGGGCGGAGATCTCGACGGGGCCCGGGAATGCCTCGAACACGGCTTCGAGCAGCTGACCCGCGAGTCCACGCCCGCGGGCGTGGGTAGCGGTGGCGACGCGTCCGAGGTGCAGTGTCGGTTCGTCGGCCAGCACACGCAGTGTCGCGAGAACCTCGCCGTCCTCCTCCGCCCAGAACTGGGTGGTGGTCGGTTCGAGGTCGCGTCCGTCGAGTTCGGGTTCCGACACGATGCCCTGCTCGAAGACGAACACGTCGGTCCGCAGGACCATGATCCGGTAGAGGGTGGCCGGGTCGATCCTGTCGAGCGTCGCGTGGTGGAGAGTCGGCACGTCCTCACCTTAGACAGAAAGTCCGGTGCGCAATCCGCCAGAACCAGGGACGCGATCTGCGGGGCGGGTCCACACTGGAAAAGCAGCAGCTGAGGGCAACTCGAGCAACCGAATGAGGGTGGGCATGGCCGACGGCGAACCTCTGATACCGCCGAGTGCCGTCGACGTGGATTTCTCCGACGTCGCCTGGGGAGCGGACCGCACGATGTCCGACTTCGAGACCGGGATGTGGCGGATGGAGGAGGTGCAGCCGAAGCTGCGCTCACCGATCGTCGCGGTCGACGTCCTCGACAAACCGCCGGACTGGGACCGGCTGGTGCGCGCCCACGAATGGGCGTCGCACATGGTGCCGCGGATCCGGATGCGGGTGGTGGAGCCGACGCTGCGGCTGGGCAATCCGATGTGGTCGGTCGACCCCGAGTTCGACCTCGACTATCACCTGTCGCGGGTGCGACTGCCGGAGCCGGCGACGTTCGACCACGCGCTCCGGATGTGCAGGCACATGGCGACCGAGCCGTTCGACCGCGCCCGGCCGCCGTGGAGCGCGATGCTCATCGAGGGACTCGACGACGGCCGCGCCGTCTACGTGGTGAAGACGCACCACAGCATCACGGACGGGCTCGGCGGCATCCAGTTGATGACGCTGCTGCACAGCAGGCGCCCCGAACCGTCGCCGGACAAACCGGATCGGCCCGCGCCGTTGCCGGAGCAGATGTCGGGCGGCGGCGCCCTGTTCGAGCAGGCACTCGACACCGTGCGCAGCGCCCCCGGCCGTCTCGGCGGCCTGATCCGCGGAGCGGTGCGGACGGCGATGACCGTCGTCGGCGACCCGGTGGGCAGTGTCACGGAGGTCGCCGGGTACGCGAACTCGATCCGGAGGGTGGTGACCCCTCCCCCGACCACAGGTTCGGAC
>NZ_JBFUGT010000194.1:0-12094 GCF_056402775.1 Rhodococcus sp. P3_B8 | reverse complement strand
GACCGGAGGTCGTTGACCGCCAGCTCGTCGGCGTCGTAGCGGCGGCGCAGGTCCTTCTTGTCGAGCTTGCCGACGCTGGTCTTGGGGAGGGCGTCGACGAAGGCCCACCGTTCGGGGAGCCACCAGCGTGCGACCTTGCCGTCGAGGAAGGCGAGAAGTTCGGGTGCGGTGGCGGTCGCGCCGGGGGCCAGGGTGACACAGACGAAGGGGCGTTCCTCCCATTTCGGGTCAGGTACGCCGATCACAGCAACCTCGATGATGGCGTCGTGCTCGAGCAGGGCATCTTCGAGTTCGACCGTGGAGATCCATTCTCCGCCGCTCTTGATGCCGTCCTTGAGTCGGTCCTTGAGCTGGATCCACCCACCATCGTGCAAGACCCCGAGGTCGCCGGTGCGCAACCAGCCGTCGTCGAACTTGTCCGGTGCTGCGGCGCGAAAATAGGTGCCCGCGATCGTCGCGCCGCGCAACTGGACTTCGCCGACGGACCGGCCGTCCCATGGCAACTCGTCGCCCGTTTCGCTGACGATGCGTGCCTGCACTCCGGGGACGATGCGCCCCGTCAGGCTCGCCCACTGTGCGAGGTCGGTGTCGGGTGTGTTGCGGGGTGGGCGGGAGAAGGTGAGCAGTGGGCTGGTCTCGGTCATGCCCCACCCTTGCGTCAACGCGACGCCGYGGTGGGTCGCCATGCTCCGTACCAGTGCGGCCGAGAGAGGTGAGCCACCGGACACGGCGAGCCGCAGGCTGGTGAGGTCGGCTGCGTTCGTGCGGGCGTATTCGTCGAGGCCGGTCCACAGTGTCGGCACGGCCGCGGCAGCCGTGGGCGCGAGGTCGGTGATGATGCGGGCCAGGTGGTTGATCTGGAGGTACCGGTCGTTGAGGATGATGTCGGCCCCGCTTGTCCAGGCGGCGTGCGGCCAGCCCCAGGCGTTGGCGTGGAACATCGGCACGATCGGCAGGACCCGGTCGGCGTCGGAGAATCCGAAGGCGCTGCCGGTGGAGATCTGCAGGCTGTGTAGGTAAATCGACCGGTGGCTGTAGGCAACGCCTTTCGGGTCGCCGGTGGTGCCGGTGGTGTAGCAGAGCGCGGCGGCGCTGCGTTCAGGCAGGCGCGGCCACCGGAAGTCGGTCTCGGTATCCAGCACGTCGTCGAGGCAGTGCAGTTGCACACCGGCGGGAACGGTCAGGTCCGCCTCGCCCGCGATGATCACGTGCTCCACGGTGGGGAGGCGGTCGATGATCCGCTGCAACTGGGGTACCAGATCGGCATCGACGAGGATCACCTTGTCCGCCGCGTGATTGGCGATGTAGACGATCTGATCATCGTGCAGTCGCAGATTCAGTGTGTGCAACACCGCCCCCATTCCCGGAACCGCGAAATAGGCAGCCAGATGCGCCGGGCTGTTCCAGCACAACGTAGCAACCACATCGTCCCCGGACACGCCGAGGCGGCGCAGACCTGCCGCGAGAGAAGTTACCTTGGAACCGAATTCGCGAAAAGACAGACGCAGCACCTCGCCGCCCTGATAGTGCAGAACCGAACTCTCCGGATGCGTGCGAAGCCCGTGCAGGAACAAATCCGACACGAGAAGGTCGACATCTTGCATGGTGCTGTGCATGGCAGGTCCGTCCTGGCGGTGAGGGAATCAGTGTCGTTCCGCTGCGCCGTCGGCCGAACTGCGGAACCGAGCCGGTCTTGACCCACGGACAGCTACTCCCTACCATAGACCGTACGTACGGTCAGTCAAGTACTGATTCCTGCTCGTCCATCCCTTCCTCCCTGCCCCGAAGGAAACGCCATGACGTTATCGGCCCTGCACACCGATCTCGGAAGTCCCGACGCGTACATTCACGGAGTTCCCCATGAGGTCTTCGCCGACCTCCGTCGCCACGAGCCGGTGGCGTGGATCGAGGAGCCTGCCGGTGAGGGTTTCGCCGGCGGCCCCGGTTTCTGGGCAGTCACCCGCTACGACGACGTGATGACGGTCTCGAAGAATCCGGACATCTTCTCCTCGCACAAGGGCGCGTCGTTCCTGCGTGATCAGCGGCCCCAGGATCTTGCGGCCCTGCAGCAGATGATGCTCAACCTCGATCCCCCGGACCACTCGCAGATGCGGTCGATCGTCAGCAAGGTGTTCACTCCGAAGATGGTGCGCGGGATGCTCGACAGCATCGCTGATCACGCCCGCGCCATCGTTGATGCGTTGCCCGACGACGGTGAGATCGACCTCGTCGAGCATGTCTCGGCGGAGATGCCGCTGCGGGTCCTCGCCGACGTCCTCGGTGTGCCGTCGGAAGATCGGCACCTGCTTTACGACTGGACCAATCGGATGGTCGGGCTCGACGACCCCTCCTATGGAGGGCGCGAGGCTTTCCTCTCTGCGTTCATCGAAATGTTCAAGTATTCCAACGCACACACCAAGGCCAAGCGCGCCGAACCCGGCTCCGATGTGTGGTCACTGATCGTCAATGCCGAAGTCGATGGTGCCCGCCTGTCGACCGAAGAGCTCAACCGCTTCTTCCAATTGCTGGTCATCGCTGGAAACGAAACGACGCGCAACCTGCTGACCGGTTTTGTCCTCACGCTGAGTGAGCACCCGGACGAGCGCAGCAAGCTGGCCACCGACCCGGCGTTGCTGCCGAAGGCCATCGAAGAAGTGCTGCGGTTCCACTCCCCCGTCATGCAATTCCGGCGCACGGTGACCCGGGAGACCGAACTCGGCGGCAAACAGCTGCACGAGGGACAGAAGGTGGTCATGTTCTACGTCTCGGCCAACCGGGACGAAGCACAATTCGACGACCCGGACACGTTCCGCATCGACCGCGGCGCTGCCAATCACCTTGCCTTCGGCGCCGGCACCCATTTCTGCCTGGGTAACAGCCTCGCGCGCCTCGAGGCGAAGGTGCTGCTCGAAACTCTGTTCGCGCGGTTCCCGCACTGGCAGGTCACCGGGCCGCCGGACCGTTTCCGGTCGAACTTCATCAATGGGATCAAGAAGCTTCCCGTTCACCTCGGAAAGGCCACGTCATGAAGCTTTGCGTCGACCGCACCAAGTGCACCGGCCTCGGAATCTGCGAATCCCTCGCCCCGGACTACTTCGAAATCGACGATGCCGGCCAATTGCTGGTGCTGCGCGAGCACACCGATGACCGCGACATCGATGATGTCCGTGCCGCCATCGAAGGGTGCCCGACCGAGGCACTCGCCCTTGTCGAGGACTGAGACCATGCCCGAGCAGAATCTCGTGGTGGTCGGGGCGTCGTTGGCGGGTCTGCGTGCCGCCGAGGCAGCCCGCAAGGCGGGATTCACCGGATCGGTGACCCTCGTCGGCGCCGAGGAACACCTGCCCTACGACCGCCCCCCGTTGTCGAAGGCGTACCTCGACCCTGGACCAACCCCTCCGGACACCACCTTCCGTGCCCGCAGCGCCCTCGACGACGCGGGAATCGACCTGCGTCTCGGCACCGTCGCCACCCGGCTCGACCCGAGCGAGAAAGTGATTCACACCTCGCACGGCTCACTGCCCTACGACATCGCCGTCATCGCGACCGGATCGTCGGCGCGGATGCTGCCGGGCACGGCCGCGATGGCCGGCGTCGTCACGCTACGCACACTCGACGACGCGGTCACCGTCCGCGCCGCCCTCGACAACCGGGCTCGCACAGTGGTCGTCGGTGCCGGATTCATCGGCTCCGAGGTTGCCTCGGGGGCACGAAAACGAGGCCTGGATGTCACCGTGGTGGAGTCGCTGCCGGTTCCCCTGGTGCGCGCGATCGGTACGGACATGGGCCGTGCGTGCGCGGACCTTCACCGGCGCAACGGAACGGATCTGCGCTGCGGCGTCGGGGTCGAGAAGGTGCTCGGCAACGGACATGTCGAGGCGGTGCAATTGTCGGATGGATCAACTCTCGAGGCAGATCTGGTCGTGGTCGGCGTCGGTGCGGACCCCGCCACCGAGTGGCTCGAGACCTCGGGTATCACTCTCGACCGCGGTGTCGTCTGCGACGAAACCATGGCGACCTCGCTGCCGGGGGTCTACGCCGCCGGCGACGTCGCCCGCTGGCACAATCCGCTCTTCGAGGCATCCATGCGGCTCGAGCACTGGACCAGTGCCGCCGAGCAGGGAGCCCTCGCCGTCCGCAACGCACTCGACCCACGAGCCGCGAAGCCGTACAGCACCGTGCCGTATTTTTGGTCCGACTGGTACGACACCCGAATTCAGTTCGTGGGAGTGCCCGAGGCCGACGAAATACGCGTTGTTACCGGACATCTCGACGACGGCCAGTTCGTGGCGCTCTACCGGCGCGGCGACCGGGTCGTGGGCGCGCTGGCCCTCGACCACCAGACCCACATCATGAAATATCGTGCCCTGATCGCCAAGAGTGCGAGCTGGGAGCAAGCGCTCGACTACGCGCGCACTCGCCAGCACAAGGACGCGGCGCTCGACGCGGGCCGCTGACACAAGGGCACCCGGACACACTGCAGAAAAGAGGGTCGATGCCAGAGCGCAACGCCACCATCGTCGGATACGGCCTCACCGAAGTGGGCAAGGTGTTCGGGAAGACCGCGCGTGGTTTCGCCGCGGAGGCGGTCCGGTTGGCTGTCGCCGACGCCGGACTGTCCCTCGGCGACGTCGACGGACTGCTGGTCAACGCCCGCGCGGGCACCGATCTGAATTTGACCCTCGCCCGCACTCTGGGGCTCGAGAACTTGCGACTATTGAGCGAGATCAATGCTTTCGGCGCCTCGGCCGCCATCATGATCGCCCAGGCCTCGAAGGCGGTGCTGTCCGGCGAAGCCGAGACGGTGGTGTGTGTGTTCGCCGACGACCCCAAGAAGCAGAACACCGGCGGAGCGCACGCGTACCGGGCAAGCTCCCTGACGGCGACGGGGTTCCGCAGCGCGGAGACCGCAGCCGGGTTCACCAGCGTCAATCACCGCTACGCACTGGCCGCTCGCCGCTACATGGACCACTACGGGCTCACCTCCTCCCACCTCGGCGCCGTGGCGGTGTCTCAGCGGGCGTGGGCACTCGACAATCCGGTGGCCCAGATGCGGTCACCGTTGACCCTGGACGAGTACCACCAGTCGCGATGGGTGGTCGAACCGCTACATCTGCTCGACTGCTGCCTCGTCTCCAACGGTGGTGCCGCAGTCGTGGTGACCACCCCGGAGCGAGCCCGGGATCTACCGAATACCCCGGTGTACGTCCGCGGGTGGGGCCAAGCCCACCCGGGATACGTCCTCGAACGTGACAGCGATTTCGGCCTCGTGACCGGCGCCGCCATATCCGGGCCGGCGGCGTTGAGGATGGCCGGAATGACCGTCGACGACATTGACCTGCGGGAAATCTACGATTGCTACACCTACACCCTCCTGGTGACGCTCGAGGACTACGGATTCTGCGGTAAGGGCGAAGCCGGGGAACTAGCCGCCAGCGGGGCACTCGCCCCCGGCGGCACCCTGCCCACCAACACGGGCGGCGGGCAACTGTCCTCTTTCTATCTGTGGGGCATGACCCCGTTGATAGAAGCCCTCACGCAACTGCGAGGAGAAGGCGGCCGACGGCAGATCCGTGAGCACGCCACCGCCATCGTCAGCGGCAACGGCGGCATTCTCGACCACCACGGCACCCTGGTTCTCGCCACCAACTCGGCGTGAACACCAGCAACGGAGAAGGAACACGATGAAATTTTCCGCCGTCCGGGACGAGACCTCGGCACCGTACTTCGATGCCCTCCGGGAGGGCAGGTTGATCTTGTGGTCATGCACCCGTTGTGGGCATATCGGCCGGCCCGACACCCTCAGCTGCAGCTCATGCCACAGCGACGAGCTCACGTGGGTCGGCTCCACTGGTGACGGGGTGGTGGTGTCCGCAGTCGTCGACCACGCGAGTGCGCCCGAGCCCACCGTCCTTGCGCTGGTCGAGCTCCGAGAAGGACCGTGGCTTGCCAGCCGCATCCTCGACGTCGCCACCGCGTCCGACGTCCCGGTATGCACACCGGTGCGGTTGCGCATCACCGAATTTGTCGACGGTGAAGCGATTCCCATGTTCGTTCTCGCCACCTGACCATCACATCGACGGTGCGCCGAATCCACGACTGATCACACAGCGCTTAGACTGACTGCACAATCAGGACCGTGAACGAGGTGGAGGTAGCGCGATGGCAAAGGCCGGTACCCGGCTGGCCGGAAAAGCCAACGAGATCCTCGAGGTCTTCACGCACAACGTCGCGCAGTTCGGCTACGACGGGACGAACCTGAGCGACATTGCCAACGAGTTGTCGATCTCCAAGGGCACGATCGTCCATCATTACGGCACCAAGGATCGCCTGCTCGCCGCCCTGCACACGTCCTACATGCGCCGCCGCCTCACCGAAGCGAAGCTACTGATCGGCAAACTCGATCATCCCGAGCAGCAACTCGCGGGACTGCTGTTCGCGTTCATCCTCTACCAAGAGCACGACCGCGACGCCACGATCGCGTTCCAGCGCGAGGTCATGCGCCTGGCAGCGCTCGATATCGACACCGAGGGACTCGAACTACGCGCCGAATACATCCAGTTGGTGCGTGACGTGATCGAAGCCGGAATCGCCGCGGGACGGCTTCGAAAAACGGATCTGCGGATTCAGTCACTGCTGATGTTCGGATCCGCGCAATGGGCCTACACCTGGTTCGACCCGAGCGGTGACGAATCCGCCGAAGAGGTCGGGGCAGCACTGGTCGATCTCGTGCTGGGCAGCCTCCTGGTCCGTCGCGCAGCGCTTCCGGCGTTGGCGGATCCGAAGGGCCTGGCCGCCCAGACTGCGCGGCAGTGCCTGCTCGAAGCGTCCGCCGAATCCGGCAGCGGGCTCCCTGCATCCTGACCACTACACCGCGTCGCGGCGAGACCAACGCTCGCGCCACGACGACGGTGGACCACGCCCGCCAGTTCAGCGGCACCTAGCGGGGAAAAGGGGCATCGGTCACCACTCGGTGCTGGGCCCATCCGTGTCGAGACTCTCTCCCGCCACGCGGAACTCCTGCACCGGGTCGGGTCGCTGAATACCAGGGCCATGAGTAGTCAGGCGGCCGCGCATATGCATGCGCACCGACCCTGGGATCAACGCGCATACGATCCGGACCTCTTTGCGTGGCAAGGATTTACGAACAGAAATCACATTCCTTCCGATAAGTGTCCCCACTGGGCACTCGGCACAGCGCCCCGACTGGATAGCCCCGGAGGCGAGAGCTCTCCATATTCGGTTCTTCCGGCCAAATTCTTCGGTGACCCCTTGTGCTGCACGTCACGATTCTGCTTTACTGACCGTGCGTACGGTCACTAGTTGAGCCGGGCGAAATGGACTGAACAATCCCCCTCGAGAGGTGCCTGATGGCTTCACCCATCCACCATGTCTTCGACCCGATCACATACTGGGTATCGCAGGATCCCACCCGAGTCGCGCTGCGATTCGAGGAAGAGTCGTGGACGTGGCAACAGTTGTCGGACCGGGTGCGGCGTAACGCCGCAGCACAGTCCGCACTCGGGCTGGCGCCCGGTGACCGGGTCGCGTTCCTGGACAAGAATCACCCCGCCAGCCTCGAGACCACGCTGGCGTGCGCCGTGGCCGGAACGGTGAACGCGGTACTGAACTACCGCCTCGCACCGTCCGAATTGGCCTACGTCATCAACGACAGCCGTGCCGAACTGCTGATCCTCGGCGCCGAATTCGTCGATGTCATCGACACGATCAAGCCGAACCTCGACCACGTGCGCACCATCATCGTGCTCGGTGGTGAGGCGGACGAGTACGAGGCATGGCTCGGCAAGGCCCCGCCGCGCGAGACTGCTCATCCAACCCATCCGGAGGATTGCTTCCTGCAGCTCTACACCTCCGGCACCACCGGGCACCCGAAAGGGGCCATGCTGACGCACCGTTCCGTGGGCGCGCACAGCATTGCGGCCAGCGCTGCCTTCGGCTTCGCCCGGGACAGCGTGAACATGGTGGCCATGCCGCTGTTTCATGTGGGCGGCACCAGTTGGGCGCTGGCCGYGATGTCGCAGGGCGCGGAGACGGTCCTCGTGCGTGAGGTCGTTCCCGCGATGGTTCTGGATCAGATCATCCGCCAGTCGGTCACCCATGCGTTCTTCGTCCCCGCTGTCATCCGGTTCTTCCTGCAGGTTCCGGGTGTGTCCGCACTGGACTTCCGGTCGCTGCGCTGCCTCGGATACGGCGGATCACCCATGCCCGAAGCCCTGCTCCGAGAGGCGATGAGCACCTTCGACGTCGACTTCTACCAGGTCTACGGCATGACCGAGGCGTCCGGAGTGTTCTGTGTACTCGGGCCGCAGCACCACCGCGATTCCGCCCGGCCCGAACGCCTCCGCGCAGCAGGCCAACCGATCGAGGGTGTCGAGGTCCGGGTGGTGGATCCGGCCTTCGGGGACGAAGTGCCCGTCGGTGAGGTCGGCGAATTCCAGATCCGCGGACCGCAGGTGATGACGGGATACTGGCAGCGCGAGTCGGACACCGCCGCCAGTTTCGATGGTGAGTGGTTCAAGACCGGCGACGCCGGCCGACGGGACCCCGATGGGTTCTACTACGTCGAAGACCGCGTCAAGGACRTCATCATCTCCGGCGGCGAGAACATCTATCCCGCCGAGGTGGAGCGCGTGGTCAGTGAGTTCCCCGGCGTCGCGGAAGTCGCCGTCATCGGCGTCCCCGACGACAAATGGGGCGAAGCGGTCCGCGCGGTCGTGGTCGCGGACAGCGGCACCGACATCGACGAAGACAAACTGCTCGACTTCTGTGCCGCTCATCTGGCCGGGTACAAGCGGCCCCGCACCATCGACATCGTTCCGAGCCTGCCGCGCAACGCGACAGGAAAGATCCTCAAACGCGATCTACGCGCACCCCATTGGGCGGGCCGCAGCCGATCGGTCTGACTCCAATCCGGTCAGCACACACCACTACCCATCCGAAAGGGACACCACCATGAGCTACTTCACCGACGCCGCCGAGGTCTACCGCTACCTGGGTGGAGTCTTCCGCGCAGCCAACGACGAACCGACCGCCGGCCCGGCGCTCAAGGAAGCCGACATCATCCTCCGACTCGACTACACCAACCCCGATTCGTCGATCACCGTCGCACTGAAGCCAGAAGGCATCGAGGTGATCGAAGGCGAAAACGACCTCATCCCGGACGTCCGGTTGGCGATGTCCGCCGACAACGGCAACAAGTTCTGGCGCGGTGAGTACAACGTGGCGGTGGGGTTGGYCAAGGGCCAGGTCAAGGCCAAGGGCCCGGTGTCGAAGATCCTCAAGCTGATTCCGATCTCCAAGCCGCTGTTCCCGATCTACAAGAACCTGGTCGCCGAGAAAGACGCCCAGCACAGCTGATCCCCCGGCACCCGAGCAAGGACATCGCATGACAGCCACACCGCACTACACCCAGTTCATCGACGGTCATTGGGTCGATACCGACCGCACGTTCGACATCATCGACCCCGCGAACGGCGAACTGGTCGCCACCGCCGCCCGCGGCTCCGTCGAGAACCTCGACCAGGCGGTCGCCGCAGCCCAAGCCGCCCACGCCCGGGGCGAGTGGCGCTCGAAGACGCCGGACGAACGCGCCGACATCCTGTCGGCGATGGTCGCCGACCTGTCCGAGCGCATGGACGAACTGGTCGCTCTGCACGTCAAGGAGAACGGCGTCACCATCCGCCAGGCAATGGCCTTCCACGTCGGGTATTCGATCTCGCACCTGCAGTACTTCGCCGACCTGGCCCGCACCTACGAATTCGAACGATCCGGTCCGCAATTGTCCTACCCCACACTGGCATCCGGGATCGTGCGCCGGGAACCGATCGGTGTGGTCGGCGGCATCGTGCCGTGGAACTTCCCGCTGCTGCTTGCTGTGTGGAAACTCGGTCCCGCCCTGGCGGCCGGCAACACCATCGTGCTCAAGCCCGACGAAAAGACGCCCCTCACCCTGCTCGAACTGGCCAAGTCCGCAGAACGAGCCGGGCTGCCGAAAGGTGTCCTCAACATCGTCACCGGTGCCGGTGAAGAAGTCGGAGCCCGTCTCGCCGCCCACCCGGACGTACGCAAGATCGCCTTCACCGGGTCGACGGCGGTCGGCCGGGAGATCAGCAAGCTCGCCGCGGAGAACATCAAGAAGGTCACCCTCGAGCTCGGCGGCAAGGGACCGAACATCGTGCTCGCCGACGCCGACATCGCCTCCGCGGTCGACGGGGCACTCTTCGCCTGCTTCCTCTACGCCGGTCAGGCGTGCGAGTCGGGAACCCGGTTGCTGCTGCCCGAGAGCCTGCACGACGAATTCGTCGACCGCCTGGTTCAGCGGGCGGCGACCATCAAGGTCGGCGACCCGTCTGAGTTCGACACCGACATCGGCCCGGTCATCTCCGCGGAGCAACATGCCCGGATTCTGGACTACATCGAAATCGGCCAGAAGGAGGGCGCAACCCTCGCGTTCGGCGGTGAACCGCCCACCGGAGCGCAGTTCGAGCAGGGGAACTGGGTGCGCCCGACGATCTTCACCGATGTCACGCCCGACATGCGCATCGCCCGTGAGGAGATCTTCGGTCCCGTCCTGTCGGTTCTGAAGTACCGCACCGTCGACGACGCCGTCGCRATCGCCAACGACTCCGAGTACGGATTGTCGGCCGGGGTGTGGAGCGAAGACCTCGAGGCTGCACTCGACGTCGCGGCGCGAATCGAGTCGGGCACCGTCTGGATCAACGACTGGCACATGGTCAACGCTCTCTACCCCTTCGGCGGTTACAAGCAGAGCGGGAACGGCCGCGAACTCGGACCCCACGCGCTCGACGAGTACACCGAGGAGAAGTTCGTCCACGTCGACCTCTCACGCTCCCTCGATCGCAAGGTGTACGACCTCGTCCTGCCCGCGGCCCAGTCGGCGGTGGACCGATGACCCACGCACGTGTCGCGCTGTTCGAGGCGCCGGACGAGAAGCTCACGGTTGTCGATGTGCAGGTCGGTCCGCTCGCCGAGGACGAGATCCGGATCCGCGTCGCCGGCGTCGGGATCTGCCACACGGACCTCACCGCTCTGCGTGGCGGTGTTCCCCTGCCCTTGCCGGCGGTGGTCGGCCACGAAGCATCCGGGATCGTCGAAGAGGTCGGGGCCGAGGTGACGACCCTCGTACCCGGTGACCAC
This sequence comes from Rhodococcus sp. P3_B8, assembly GCF_056402775.1. Taxonomy (NCBI): domain Bacteria; kingdom Bacillati; phylum Actinomycetota; class Actinomycetes; order Mycobacteriales; family Nocardiaceae; genus Rhodococcus; species Rhodococcus sp. P3_B8. Next base: position 916 of record NZ_JBFUGT010000194.1, on the reverse strand, counting down.
GTCGTGGTCAGCTTCGACTCCTGCCGAACGTGCACTCAATGCACCTCGGGTCGGCCGGCCTACTGCGAGCTGTTCGCGGCGCTGAACTACTTCGGCACACGCCTGGACGGCTCGACCACCATGAGCCGGGACGGCGAACCGGTCCACGGCAACTGGTTCGGCCAATCCTCATTCGGAACCCACGCCGTCGCGAGCGTACGCAACGCCGTCAAGGTCGACGAATCCTTGCCCCTACACCTGTTGGGGCCCCTCGGCTGCAGCCTGCAGACCGGGGCCGGCACCGTGATGAGTGTCCTGCGGGCAAAACCCGGGCAGAGCATTGCGGTGTTCGGTCTCGGCGCTGTCGGGCTCAGCGCTCTCATGGCGGCCAAAGCGCTCGGCTGCACACCGATCATCGCAATCGATCCGAATCCGGAACGTCTGAACCTGGCCACCGAACTCGGCGCCACCCACACCCTCGACCCCAATGCGATCGACGACCTCGCGTGGGCCGTCACCGACATCAGCGCCAACGGTGTCGATTTCAGCGTCGACGCCGTGGGGCTCGAGTCCGTCGTGCAACAGGCGCTGGCAGTGCTGCGCTCCCCAGGCATCTGCGCCACCCTCGGACTACAAGGCCTCGAAAACGACATCGTGATCGACCAAGGCCACCTACTACTCGGTCGCACACTCACCGGCGTCATCGAAGGCGACGTCGACCCCCACCAGTTCATCCCCCAGTTGGTCGACCTGTGGAAAAACGGACAGTTCCCCTTCGACAAACTGATCGAGACCTACACCCTGCCGGACATCAACGAGGCCATCGCGGCAGCCGCCGCGGGTTCGGTCATCAAACCGGTGATCGTATTCGACTGAACACAAGATACCGGGAAACATGCTCGATCATCGTGGCGAGAGTGTCCCGCCTGTCTGTGAC
>NZ_JBFUGT010000193.1:0-12153 GCF_056402775.1 Rhodococcus sp. P3_B8 | reverse complement strand
GGGCACGGTGGTGACGTCGGGGAAGGTTTCGGCGAGGGCGAGGTTCGTGCTGCCGGCAATCGCCCCGACTCGCTTTCCGGCCAGGTCGCGTTCGGAGCCGATGCCGCTGTCCGCGAGAACGAGTACCGATTCGTCAAAGATGGCGTAGGGGCGGGTGAAGTCGACCAACTCCGCCCGACTGGGGGTGATGCCCTGGCCGCACCAGATGCCGTCGCCCCGGCCTTCCTGCAGGGCGGGAACCATGTCGCTCCAGGAGGTGACGACCCAGCGCACCGTCTTACCGAGCACGCCGGCGACCAGTTCGGCGGCTGAGGGTTCGTAACCGGTGCGGGTGCCGTCGGAGGCCGCCTTGTCGAACAGCGGGGGTGCGGGCAGGTCGACGCAGATCAGTCTCAGTTCGTTGGTCACAGGAACTCCAGGTACATGTCGCGGTCGAAGTCGGTCACGGCGCCGCRGGCGCGGGCCCATTCGTCGAATTTCACGGCCGAGTACTGGTCGGCCAGTTCGGGGGCGAGGCTGCCTCGGATGACGTCGTTGTCGTTGAAGGCCTTCACCGCGTCTCCGAGTGTGAGTGGCAACGTTTCGTAGGTGTTGTCGCCGTAGCTGCTACCGACCTGGGGGTCGCCCGGGTCAGTGGCGTTGTCGATGCCGTCCTTGATGGCGGCGAGCAGCACGGTGTGGGAGAGGTAGGGGTTGACGCTGGCGTCGGGGATCTTGTACTCGAGCCGGCCGACGGCGGAGAGCCGGACGGTGCAGGTCTTGTTGTCCATGCCCCAGTTCACGGCGGTCGGGGCGAACTGGCCGCCGTCCCAGAATCGCTTGTAGGAGTTGACCGTCGAGGCCATGATCGCGATCGATCCGGAGGCGTGGGCGAGCATGCCTCCGAGGGCGTGCTGGCCGATCTTGCTCAGGTGCAGTTCGCGGCGACCCGGCTCTTCGAGGACGTTCTCGTCGCCGTTCCACAGGCTGACGTTGTGGTGGCAGCCGTTGCCCATGGAGCCGGTCGCGGGCTTGGGCATGAAGCTGGCGATCACCCCGTGTTCTTTGGCGACCTGGTGGCAGATCTGCCGGTAGGTGATCAGGCGATCGGCGGTGTCGGTGCACCGGTCGAATTGCCAGTTCAGCTCGAGCTGCCCGGGATCTTCGTAGTCTCCCTCGATCATGTCGAACCCGAGGGCGTGGGCGTAGGTCATGATGCTCTGGTAGATCGGGCGCATCAGTTCGAGGTTCGCGGTCTGGTAGGCGGCGCTGCCGCCCGGCCGGACCTTGACCTCGACACTTTCCCCGAGCCAGGTCATTTCCGGTTCGCAGCCGCTCTTGAGGACCAGACCGGTGTCGGCGGTGAACTGGTTGTGTGCCCGGATGAGGGTGCTGCGGGTGTCGGTGGCGAGGTAGTCGCCACCGACCTCGGGGATGTGGTCGGGTTCGTAGGTGGTGCAGAAGAACCGGGCGACGGTGGTGTCCCAGGGCAGTACCGCGAAAGTGTCCAGATCTGGGATCGCGGTGAACTCGGCCGCGTCGACACCGCCACCGAGCAGCTGTCCGGTGCGGTCAGTGTGCAGGTCGACCATGGCGGTGCGGTGGAACTGCACGCCCTTGACCAGGTTGCGGCGCAGGTGCCGGGCGGGGACCACCTTGGCGACGGTGCGGCCGGTGAGGGTCACGACCTGGTAGTAGATGTATTCGACACCGGCAGAGGTCATCTGCTTTTCGATGTCTGCGATGCGGGCATCCGACGAATTGAGTTCTCGGTGCTGATCCAATGACGTCATCGGATGTCTCCTCGTGGTGTAAGTAGGTCGCGGGGTCAAGCTGTGAGGACGGTGGTGCGGGAGGTTTCGACGGCCTCGCGATACTTGCGGGCGGTGACCGGCGAGGGCGAGAGCATGACCACTCCGACCAGCCGGCTGCCCTGGTAGTAGCCGACCACAGTGCCGTCCAAGGCGGACGGATCCTGATCGACCGGCGCCGCCAGGTCCCCCTCGAGCACCGAGATGTGGTCGGCGTCGCCGGGTGAGCCGTAGCCCTGCAGCCGGAGCCCGAACTGGTCGCTCCAGAATGAAGGCAGCGGGGAGAAGGGGGCGTCCGGGCCCGGTTCGTCGCTCAGATGTGCGATGAGGGTGGCGGCGGCGCGTTTGGCGGTGTCGGTGGGGATGCACCAGTGTTCGATGCGCCGCGGGATGTTCCCGGTGGCGGGGTCGGGGAACCGGGCGATGTCGCCGACGGCGACGACGTCGGGGCGGGATTCGACGCGCATGTGGTTGTCGCACAGGACACCGTTGCTCAGATCGAGGTCGTTGCCGTCGAGCCATTCGACGTTCGGGTGCGAGCCGACCGATTCGATCAGCACGTCGGCGCCGAGCCGGGTGCCGTCGGTCAGGATCACCGCGGACAATCGGCTGGGATCATCGGCGCCGCCCACCGTTTCTTCGACCGACACCCCGGTGTGGACGTGCACGCCTGAAGCTTCGTGGACTCTGCGCAGTGCATTGCCGAATTCCTCCCCGAGGGGGCGGATCATCGGGACGGCCATCGGCTCGACGATGTGCACCTCGCACCCGAGCTTGCGGGCGGTTGCTGCGGTCTCGCAGCCGATGAATCCGCCGCCGACGACGATCACCCGGGTTCCCGGTTGCAGCTCGGCGCGCAGTCCGATGGCGTCGTCGAGGGTGCGGATGACGTGTCGCCCAGACTGTGGGCCGGGCAGGTCCAGACGCCGGGGGCGCAGGCCCGTGGCGACGACCAATCCGTCGTAGTGCAGTACCTCACCGTCGGCGAGGGTGACGGTCTTGGCCGTCAGGTCGCTGGAGACGGCGGGGGATCCGAGTCGCCAGCGAACGTCGGCGATGCTCTTGCGCTGTCGGAAGGCAACCGAGGAATGCCAGTGGTCGAGGGTGGAGTTCTGTTCGTCTCGTTCGGCGGCGAGCACGTCCTTCGACAGGGGCGGGCGGTTGTACGGCATGTGCTTTTCGTCGCCGACGATGGTGACGATTCCGTCGAACTTGTTCGCGATCAGTTGTTCGGCTGCGCGGAGACCGCCCATCGATCCACCGACGATGACAACGTGCGAAGGCATCGGTTCAGCTCTCGTCGAGGAAGATCGCTTGCACGGGGCAGACGTCGGCGGCCTCTTCCACCTCGTCGCGCTGGGAGTCGTCGGGGTGCTTGTCGTACACAAGCTTCCCGTCGTCATCCATCTGGAAGACCTTGGGCGCGGCGATGGCGCACTGCCCGTGGTCCTGGCACATTCCGTAGTCGACGCGAACGTCCATTTCTTTTACCTCTCTTACCGAAAACGAAGTGATGGTGGTGCGTGTCAACCGCGCTCGAACGCGATCGGCAGGAAGATCGGGCCGGTGTTGCCGCTGAGCGGCAGCCAGGTGGCGATACCGTCGATGGTCGGGTTCTTCAGCCGCTGGGCCAGCAGGGGCAGTGCCTCGCTCATGTCGGAGCGGGCGACGAAGTGGCCGAGGCAGTGATGCGCGCCGCCACCGAAACCGAAGTGCGGCACCCGCTCCGCGGTCAGGTCGAAGGGCTCGCCCTCGATCACTCGCGGGTCGGTACCGGCGGATTCGGACAGCAGGTGGATGGTGGTGCCGGCCTTGATCTCGAGGCCCTGGTACTCGAAGTCTTCGAGCGCCTCACGGGTCACCCAGGTGACGGTCGGGTTGACGCGCATGACCTCTTCCACCGCCGCCTTGCCGAGTTCGGGGCGTTCGGCGAGCAGCTTCCACTGGTCCGGGTACTTCATGAACGTCTGCAACGCCAAGCCCAGCTGGTTGCGGGTGGTGTCCATCCCGCCGAAGATCAGCAGGACCAGCGACACGCGCAGCTCGTCGTGGCTGAGGTGTTCACCGTCGCGTTCGGCGAGGACGAGTCGGCTGACGAAGTCGTCGCCCGGGTTCTTGCGCCGGTCGGCGATCAGTTCGTCGGCGTACTCGTAGAGCCCTTCGAGTGCGGCCTCGACCTTGGCGAGGTCCTGCTTGAGTGTGACGCCCAGGGCCAGCCCGATGTCGTTGGACCAGGCGGCGATCTTCTTCCATTCACCCTCGGGGATACCGAGCATGATCGCGATGACGCGGGCCGCGTAGGGCTCGGCGAACTCGGAGGCGAAGTCGCAGCGGCCGCGCTCGTGGAATCCGTCGATCAGCTCGTTCGCAAGCGCCTGGAACCTAGGAACCAGGCCGCCGATGAGTTTCGGGGAGAAGGCGGGGTTCATCAGCCGACGCAGGCGATGGTGGTCGTCGCCTTCGAGGTTGAGCAGGGCACTCGACCACCAGTGCGCGAACGGGCCTTCGTTGACTCCGTTGTGCGCCGGCCACGCCCAGCTTCCCTGCCGCAGGCGCCGGTCCTTCATCAGCTTGCTGACCTCGTCGTACCGCAGGACGGCGAGTCCGTAGCTGGTGTGGGCGAACCAGCTGGCCTCGCGCGCCTGACGGACGGCATCGGACTGCACCGAGAAGGTGGGGTCGGCCAGGTTCAGAAACGGCGCGTCGGTCAGTTGATCAGTGGACATCGGTGGCTCCTKCGGGTTCGGGCTGCGGTTCGGGAGAAGTCGCGTGAGTGGGACTGGGGCGCTTGCGGATCGCGTCGCCGAAGGGCGCGGTTCCGTTGTTGTGGGAACGGGCGAGGACCATGTAGAGCAGGCCGGATCCGATGACCGCGGCACACAACAGGGCGACGATGTAGTTGTCGTACCAGGCGGCGTCGGGAGTGCGCGGCCAGCTGATGTTGATGATGGCGGCGACGCCGTAGACGAGGGCGCCGATGTTGACCGGCATGGCCCACTTGCCGAGCTGGTATTTCCCGTTCGGGATCCAGCCCTTGATGCGGGCCCGCAGTGCGGCGAAGACCACCATTTGGAAGGCGATGTAGATGCCGATGGCGCCGAAGCTGATCAGCTTGGTCAGGGCGTCGGTGGACACTGCCGACCCGACGATCAAGATGCCGGGGACGACGGCGGCGAACAGCAGCGCGTAGGGCGGGACGGCGCGGTGGTGGTCGAACTTCGACCAGAGCCGGCTGCCGACGATCATTCCGTCGCGGGCGTAGGAGTAGATCAACCGGCTTGCCGCCGCCTGCAGGCTCAGTGCGCAGGAGACGAACGAGATCAGCACGACGACGACGACGATCYTCGAGCCGATCGGTCCGAACGCGTCGCTGAGGATGGTCGCGACCGGATCCGGGTCGTCGCCGCTGATGACGGCGCCGAAGTCGACCACGGACAGGATCAGGCTCAGGCACACGAAGGTTGCCGCGGCGCCACCGATGTAGATGGTGCGGCGCATGGACTTCGGGATCTGAATGCCAGGATTCTTGACTTCCTCGGCGACGTCGCCGCAGGCCTCGAAACCGTAGTACTGGAAGACGCCGATCAGGCTGGCGGCGAGGAACGCGTACAGGAAGCTGTGTGAGCCTTGCGCCCCGAAGCTGTCGAAGAGAACCCCCAGGCCGTGGTGGCGTTCGGCGACCAGCAGCCAGATGCCGACGATGAGGGCGCCCACCAGTTCGGCGGCAAAGCCGAAGATCGCGGCGTAACCCAGGATCTTGGTGCCACCGAAGTTGATGACCGTGGCAAGGATCAGCACCGCGAGGGCGCAGACGATGGTGGTGGTCACCGAGGGGGTGAACCCGACCACGGTGGCGACGAACGGACCTGCACCGTAGGCGACGCCGGCGATCGTGGCGAGCAGGGCGAATAGGTACACCCAGCCGGTCATCCATGCCCACTTCCGGCCCCACAAACGGCGGGCCCAGGGGTACACACCGCCGGCGACGGGGAACTGTGCGACGACCTCGCTGAAGACCAGGGCCACCAGGAACTGGCCGACACCGGCGATCAGCAGGCTCCAGATCATCGGCGGTCCGGCAGCGACCAGCGCGATCGCGAAGACGGTGTAGATGCCGACGACCGGGGACAGATAGGTGAAGCCGAGGGAGAAGTTGGCCCACAGGCTCATGTCTCGTTTGAACTCGGACTCGAAGCCGAGGGCGGCGAGTTGGGCGTCGTCGTCGGAAATAGCGTCGTCAGGACGCTGGGGAAGTTTCTGGGACACGGGACTCGTTCTTTCGGTCGGGGGGTACCGCGGGCCGTGAGGGTTGAATGTCCGGTTTTGTGGGGCCGGTCACATCCACCCCTTAAACATATAGAGTGATAGTTCATAGTTCAAGGCGTCAGGGTTACGATCGTGTTTAGCTCTACGACCTCAGGGGGTAAGCGGTGGCGATCGACCAGCTTGGAGGCTTGACTGCCCTCGGTGCTGTTCTTGCCCCACTCGACGGCGGTGGCCCTCGCACGGATGCCGTTGTGCAGCGCATTTCCGCAGCTATCGGGCTCGGTGTGATGGTCGACGGTGAGCAGTTGCCCCCCGAATTGGACCTCGCCGGTCAGCTCGGGGTGTCCACGGTGACCCTGCGTGAGGCGCTGGCGGTGCTCCGCAACGAGGGGCTCGTGTACACCAAGCGTGGGCGCGGCGGTGGCAGTTTCGTCAAGGCATCGGCCGACGTAGTCCAGAGCAACTCGCTGACCAGGCTGCAGCAGCTGAGCGTGGAAGAACTGCGAGACATCGGCGACGAACACTTCGCGGTCTCCGGCGCAGCCGCCGCCCTGGCGGCCCGCCGCAGCCTGACCGCCGATGTGACCCGGTTGCGGGCGCTGGTGACCAGGATGCGGGAGACGGCAGACCCCTTCGAGTGCCGACGCGCCGACAGCCGCTTCCACATCGAGGTCGCCGTGAGCTCGCAGTCCTCGCGGTTGACCCGAACCGAGGTCGGATTGCAAGCTGAGTTGTCGGCAATGATCTGGCTTCCGCAGGTAGCGGTCGATCCGGCCGCGGAAGCCAACACCCACCACGCTCTGGTGGATGCGATCGAAGTCGAGAATCCGGATCTGGCACGGGAACTGGCAGAATCACACAGCGCTGCCCATATTCGCCGGCTGATCAAATTACGTATGGAGCTGAGGAACGAATGAGCCCTGTCGATGACTCTCGGCTGCCGGCGGCGGTCGACTCGGTCGGGGAAGCGACGACGGACCTCGTCGAGCTGATCTACGGTTCGCTCGTCTCGATCGGCGACGCGTTGATCGAGCTGTGGACCAGGTTGCAGGCCGACGGAACGTCACCGCKGTCGTCGGATCTCGAGTCACTCAAGAGCGCCGTGGTCGGCGAACTCGACGCCCGGGGCCCGCTGTTCAACGGCGCGGGAGTGGTCATGGCCGACGGCAGCCTCGCCGATCGACAGCACTACCTCGAATGGTGGCGCGCAGACGGGGGCGACCGCCCCGTTTCACAGCGGCTCGTTCTCGACCTCAATCCGCGCAGTGAGTACTACTACGACTACTCCGACATGGAATGGTTCACTATTCCCCGCGATCGGAACGAGAAATGGGTCTACGGACCGTATCTCGACTACACCGGCGTCGACCTGTACGTGTGCACCTTCGCCGTGCCCATCCGGCTCGCCGACGGGACCTTCCTCGGTATTGCCGGCGCCGATGTCCCCGTGTCGAGTATCGAATCGAGGTTGTGGCCGCAGCTTCGCCTCGCGGGATCCGGCCTGGTCCTGGTCAATGCCGACGGCCGGGTCATCGTGGGAAACGACCCGGAATACATCACCGGATCCAAAGTCCCCTCCCGTGCCCGGTCGGGCGTGGCAGTGCCGGTGCGGGCCACTCCCTGGGCGCTGGTACCGCTTCACCGGGCGGACTAGACCCGACACGCCAATCGCAATGCGGGGTGGGCGCCCCGGGGCATCGGACACCGACCGTGGTGATCCCGCCAGGTAGCGACAGCAGTCCCCCACTGCGATGGCGGACAGCCAGGCGCGGCGAAACCGTCAACCCCGCAGATTCTTCGGTCCAGGTGCGCACGAGTGAGGCCGGGCGCGCTGATCGAGCGTCGCCCGGCCTCAACCAGGGATCCAGTTGTGCTGGAGTTCCTTACACCGCGGAACCGGCTCGGTTTCGCCTTTGGGTCTCAGCGTGCGCCGTTGAACGCTGGACGAATGCGCGGAACAGGGCTGTGCGGTCCTCGGCCGATCCGTCGGTGTCCTCGGGGTGCCATTGCACACCCACGATCCATTTGCTCTCGTGTTCGACTGCCTCGACGACACCGTCGAGGCCCCGGGCGGTCACTCGCAGTCCCTCCCCGACCTCGCCGACCGCTTGGTGGTGTCCGTTGCGGACGATCACCTGGGATCGGGACAGGATCTGTTCGAGCCGAGAGCCTTCGGCGACGATCACCGTGTCGTCGAGGAACATCGGCTCCCCGTCCCCGCCCCGGTGCGGATTGTCCTCCCCCAGATCCGGGATCAGTGTTCCACCGCAGGCGAGGTTGATCATCTGGGAGCCGCGGCAGATGCCGAGCATCGGTGCCTCGAGCTTGAACCCGAGGTCGATCGCAGAGAGGGTGCGTTCATCGGTTCCGCGGTCGACGCCGTAGAGGTTGCCGACGTACTCGGTGTGCCCGTAGAGGGTGGGATCGACATCTCCCCCACCGAGCAGCATCACCCCGTCGGTCTCCTCGTCGATGGAGAAGGGTGCGTCGCGGGAGATGTCGATGACGGTGACCCGAGCTCCCAGCTCCACCAGCGTGGTCAGCGCAGAGCTGGTGAAACGCACGATCAGGTCGCGGGCCTCGGTCGTCAGGCCGGGAAAGTTCAGAGGCACCACAACGGTGATCAGTGGGCCCATCCCCTGCTGGGCCCCGTCGGGGAGCACATCGGTGAGCGTGACCGGATCGATGTTCATGCGCGAATCTCCTGACCGCTTCCGAGACGTGGTGGCGCACTGCGGTATTGCACCGGTGTGCGGGACAGGGAGATCGGGTTGGCAACCTGGGGGGTGCTGCTGCCGGGGACGTCGACGACGGTGTCGAGGCCGAGGTGCTTGGCGAAGTCGAATGCTTCGGCGATGTCGTTGATCGGCCCGGCGGGCACTCCCCGGGCGCTCAGGGTGTGGAACCAATGGTCGGCGCCATGGGCCGCGAAGCGGGCGCTGACGACGTCGAACAGTTGCGCTCGGTGGGCCACCCGTGCGGTGTTGGTCTCGAATCTCTCGTCGGTCGCCAGTTCCGGGACACCGAGGGCGGCGCAGAGCTGGGTGAATTGTTTGTCGTTGCCGACGGCGAGCGCGATCGGGCGGTCGGCGGTCGGGAAGACCTCGTACGGGGCGATGCTGGGATGCCGATTGCCCAGAATCGTGGGGATCTTGTCGGCACCGAGGTAGCCGGACGCCTGGTTGACCAGCGACGACAGCAGTACTGAGAGCAGGTTGGTGTCGACGCGCTGGCCTTCACCGGTCGCGGTGCGGTGATGCAGGGCAGCGAGAATGCCGGTTGAGGCATGCAGCCCGGTGAGCACGTCGACCAGAGCGACACCGACCTTGGTCGGGGCGCCCGGTTCGGGGCCGGTCATGCTCATCAGGCCGCCGACCGCCTGGACGAGCAGGTCGTAGCCGGACAGCGCGGCGCCGCCCTGATTGCCGAACCCGGTGATCGAGCAATAGATCAGGTCCGGCTTGACCTCTCGCAGGTCGTCATAGCCGAGGCCGAGCCGCTCCATGGTCCCGGCCCGGAAGTTTTCGACCACGACATCGGCGCGGCGGACCAGATCGCGGGCGCGGGCGCGGTCGTCATCGTTGCCCAGGTCCAGCACCACCGAGGTCTTGTTGCGGTTGACCGAGTTGAAGTAGGTGGCGTTGCCTTCGTGGTCGAAGGGCGGGCCCCACGCGCGGGTGTCGTCGCCGGTGCCCGGGCGTTCGATCTTGATGATCTCGGCACCGAGGTCACCGAGGAGCATCGTGGCGTAGGGGCCGGCGAGGACCCGGCTGAAGTCGGCGACGACGATGCCGTCGAGTGCGCCGGGGCTCATATCCGGGCCTGCCCGCCGCGCAGGTACACCGTGGTGGTGTGGGTGAAGAATTCCCGGGCCGAGCGGCCCTGTTCCTTCGGACCGTATCCGCTCTTCTTCGCCCCGCCGAACGGGACGTGGGGGTCGGCGCCGGCGGATTCGGAGTTGATGTGCAAGATGCCGACATCGATGTCGTCGATGGCGTCCAGTGTGCGGGTGAGGTCCTGGGTGAAGATGGCGGCGGAGAGACCGAATTCGCTGTCGTTCGCCAGGGCGAAGGCCTCGTCGACGGTGCGTACTCGCCGGACCGCCAGTACGGGGCCGAACAGTTCCTCCCGCCAGACGTCGGGCGACTGCGAAGGCAGCTCGAGGATGGTCGGGGGAACGAAAAACCCTGTTGCCAAGGTGCCCTCGGCGTATGCGTGGCCGCCGGCGATGCGCCGCGCRCCCTGTTCGAAGGCGCGATCGATGCCCGCTTGGATCGAGGTGCGGGCGGCGGCGTTCACCACCGGTCCCATCTCGGTGCCGTCCTGAACGGGGTTGCCGACGTTCATCGCGTCGGCGCGTTTGCCGAGTTCGGCGAGGAAATCCTCGGCGATGTCGTCGGTGACGATCAGCCGGGAGGTGGCGGTGCACTTCTGCCCGGTCGAGCGGAAGGCCCCGAACATTACCTGTTCGGCGGCCAGTTCGAGATCGGCGTCGCCGAGGACGACGGCGGCGTTCTTGCCGCCCATCTCCGCCTGCACCGGGGCCCCGCGGGCGGCGCCGGCGGCGGCGATCTTGCGGCCGACCCCGGTGGAGCCGGTGAAGGTGATCGCGTCGATGCCGGGGTGTTCGACGATGCCGTTGCCGACGGCGCCGTTCCCGATCACCAGGTTCAGCACACCGCCGGGCAGGCCGGCGTCGGTGAGGGCCTGGGCCAGGCGCATCGCCAGCAGCGGCACGGTGCTGGCCGGTTTCCAGACCACGGTGTTGCCGTAGGTCAGGGCCGGGGCGATCTTCCAGGTCGGGATGGCGATCGGGAAGTTGAAGGGGGTGATGACACCGACCACGCCGATGGGTTTGCGGGTGACCAGGATGCGCTCGCCCCGTCGCGGCGAGGAGAAGACCTCGCCAGCGTCGCGGTCGGCGTCGTTACCGTAGTAGCGCAGGATCTGGGCCGCGCGCAGTACCTCGCCGATGCCTTCGGGTTTGGTCTTGCCTTCTTCGCGGGCGAGTTCGGTGCCCCAGTCCTGGGCCGCGTTCTCCACGATGGTCGCGGCACGCACGAGGATCGCGCCCCGCTCGTGCGCGGGGGTGCGCGCCCACTCTCGCTTGACCCGTTGGGCTGCCGCCACGGCGCCGTCGAGTTCCGTGGTCTCGGCCAGTCGTCCCTGGGCGACGACGACGTTCGGCTCGGCCGGGTTGGTGCTGGCGACGGTGTCGCCGCCGCCGTCGAGCCACTGTCCGTCGACGAGATGGCGCAGTTGCGTGGGTGTGGTCATGTCGATTTCACCTCTGGTGCGGGATTGGTTTGCGAGAGTGGGCGCGCGGCTGGTCAGCGGAAGGCTGCTTGCCCGGTCAGTGCCTTGCCGATCGAGAGCATGTGCATCTCGCTGGTGCCCTCGTAGGTGAGGACAGACTCGAGGTTGTTGGCGTGCCGCAGCGGCGGGTATTCGAGGGTGATGCCGCTGCCGCCGAGCACCGTGCGGCACTCGCGGGCGATGGCGATGGACTCGCGGACGTTGTTGAGCTTGCCGAGGCTGATCTGCTCCGGCAGTACTCCGCCGTTGTCCTTCATCCGGCCCAGGTGCAGTGCCAGCAACAGGCCCTTACCGAGCTCGAGGGTCATGTTGGCGAACTTCTCCTGGGTGAGCTGGAAGCTCGAGAGCGGCTTGTCGAACACCTCGCGGGAGCCGGCGTAGTCGATCGCGGCTTCGAGGCTGTCCCGGGCTGCGCCCAGGGCCCCGAACACGATGCCGAAGCGGGCCTCGTTCAGGCACGACAGCGGTGCGCTCAGGCCGCGGGCCTCGGGCAGCTGTGCGGACTCGGGGAGCCGCACGTTGTCGAGCACGAGCTCGGAGGTCACCGAGGCGCGCAGCGACAGCTTCTTGTGGATGTTGTTGGCGGTGAATCCCTTCGTGTCGGTCGGCACCAGGAATCCGCGGACACCCTCATCGGTCTGCGCCCAGATCGTGGCGACGTCCGCGAGGCCGCCGTTGGTGATCCACATCTTGGTGCCGTTGAGCACCCAGTCGCTGCCGTCGCGGCGGGCCCGGGTGCGCATGCCGGCGGGGTTGGAGCCGAAGTCGGGCTCGGTCAGAC
>NZ_JBFUGT010000192.1:0-12173 GCF_056402775.1 Rhodococcus sp. P3_B8 | reverse complement strand
CTGTAGCCGTGGCCGATGAAGTCGATCGCCCAGACGTTGAAGTGCTCGGCATGGGCGGCCAGGTTCCGCACGTACGCCTCGGCGTGGCCGGTGATGCCGTGCAGCAGCAGGAGCGTGGGCTTGGACTCGTCGCCGGCGTGCAGGTACCGGGTCCGGTACGGGCCGGCCTGGATGAATCCCTGACTGAACTCGACCTGGTTGAGGTCGTCCCAAACGCTGGTGTATGGACGGGACATCAGTTGTTGCCTCCCTCGGCTGTGATGACATTGCTCTGCGTGCCGGCGACCGCCGACGCATCCTCTGGTGTGGCCTGAGGAACGGCGATCGGCACCGCCGCGGTGCTGTACTGCGGCGGAGTCGAGCGGCCGGAGTCGCTCGCGATGGCCGTCTCGCCGTCGGTGGACTGCTCCGCCGACCGGTCCAAGACACTGGCCAGCGCGGCTTCCAGGTGCTGGAGTGCTTCGGCGTCGTCCCAGACCGGGGCGCTGTGCCGCCAGGCGATGTAACCGTCGGGGCGGACCAGAATGGCCCCGGCTTCGTGGGTTTCGCGGACCTGGCGCCAGTAGCCGTAGGGGTCGATGGTTCCGGGCTCGCCGACCACCACGGTGCGCAGATACGGCAGGTCCAGTTTGGCGGCGGCCTGCTTCCACGCCTGTCCACCGATTCCGGTCAGAAGGGTCATCATTCCCTTCCCGGTGACGTCGAGGGTGGAGATGCGCGTGCCGTCCGCTCCGACCAGCCACGCGTGGGGCAGCTTGGCGCCGGGCCGCGTGGTCGCCTGCAGATACAGTTCTCGGTTGCGGGCCCACTCTTCGTCCCCGGCGTCGGGATCTGGTACGACCGCGTCCGACTCATATCGCTGGTTGAGTTCGACGCCCTGGGCGTTGAACTCGGTGTTCTTCAATTCCAGTGCCTCGTAGAGGCGTTCGCGTCGGGCGACACCCTCGGGCGAGGGGTCCTTCAGCTTCGACAGGCCGGCCTTGACCGGGTCGTCGCTGTCGTAGTCGAACCATTCGCGCAGTCCTGCGTAGTCTTTGCGGGACTGGTTGGCGCGGGCGACGATTTGCTTGCCGACCGGTACCCGCTCGGGTGAGTAGGACTCGAGGAGACCATCACCGGCGTATCCCTTGACGACGAACGCGACCTTCCAGGCCAGATTGAACGCGTCCTGGATCGACGTGTTCGATCCCAGGCCGCTACTCGGTGGGTGCCGGTGGACGGCATCTCCGCCGCAGAAGACCCGGCCGGACTGGTAGTGGTTTGCGTGCTGCTGATTGACGTACCAGAAGGACCGCGACACGATCTCGACCTCGAGGTCGGGGTCGCCGACCAGTGTCCGAATTTGTTCGAGGGCAACCTCGTCGGACACGTCGGGTTGGCCGTCGGTCATGTTGAAGCCCCAGCCGGCGATCCACTGGTTCCACGGCTTGATTGCCCGCAGCAGGCCCATGCCGATTTCACCGAAACCGGCTTTCGAGTTGACGATCCAGTGCAGGATGCTCGGACGATGCGCGACGTACTTGCTCAGGTCGGCGTTGAAGAGGATGTAGGCAGTACCCGCGCGGGCGAGTTCGCCTTCGAAGGGCAACCCGATCTCATCGGCGATCTTCGAACGTGCACCGTCGAAGCCCAGCAGGTACCTAGCACGCTGCTCGAAGACGTTGCCGGAGCGGACGTCACGGAGCCGGACGGTCACGCCGTTCTCGTCCTGGACGTGGTCGAGGTACTCGGTATGGAATCCGATGACCGCGCCACGTTCGGCGGCATTCTTGACGAGTACCGGCTCCATCAGCGGCTGCGGAATGTCCAGCATCGTGCATGGGCTGCCGGTCAGGTAGTCGCCGTAGCGCAGGTCACCGGTACCCCATGTCTGGAGTCGGACGATTTCTTCACCGGCCAGGCTCGTGGTGAACAGCGTGTCCCCCATCTGGTCCCACGGAGTCGCATATCGCCGCGCTTCCTCCTCCACGCCCAGGTCTCGGAGAACCTCCGCGGCGCGCTGGTTGGTGATGTGCGCCCGGGGGGAGTTCGCCACCCAGGGAAACATCGAGACAGCGTGGACTCGGATTCCGTACGTGGCCAGGGCCAGGGCGGCCGTGCCGCCGGCGGGACCGAGGCCAACGATCACGACATCGGTGTCGTAGCCGCTGCCGTCATCGGGGAACGGCACGAATGCCGGGGCAGGCAAGGCTGAAGTCTCCATTGCACCTTCTCAAACTCTCTGTGGACCCGAGGCCATATCGGCCGCCTCGGGTGATCGTCATCACTACAACTAGCATGCCAGTTGATCCCCCAACAAGAAAGAGGCTTGCCGGAACTATTTCAAATAGTTTGCATATTCCGAGGTAAGACATAGTTATCGACCTAATCCGAGCGACCACGAAGTGCTCCAGATCACTCACTACCGGAAATATTGGCACTCTAGAACGGCAGTGCTCGACAGTCGCCCCGGCACAGCGGCGCACCCTGGTGCCCAGGTGGGGGCCTTCGCCCGGGACAGCCGTCGACGGCTCCGGCCGTGCACCCAACACCTGCCCGTCGGCGGTCGATCACCCCGTTTTTGCATTCGTTCGTGGCGGTGGGATCGGGACCAGGGCTGGTGGTGTCGTGCCTGGTCCCCATGGCCATGGTCCCGTTCCGCATCCGCGAAACCGAGTTACGGACGCGAGATCGAAAAGCACTGTGAAGGCAGGCCGGTATTCGCTCCGCGCCCATGGTCGTACCCCACTGTGTCGACGTCGCCCGGCGACGACCTCAGGAGTATGCGAACTCCCGCTCGAAGCGACGGACCACCTCCTCCACCGGTACATCACGAATCGAGTGCTCACCCCGGACGATTTCGTACGCATCACGTACCGCTGCGACCAGTGGAACCAACTTCCGCCGCTGTTGCTCACCGCGTGGTTCGGCGACACGTAGTTCGGCGACCGCCTTTTCGCAGGCACGTATCGCGCACTCCAGCGCACGTATCGACCTTCGGTTTCGCACAGCGAGTACGCATCCCAGCGCAACCAGCCCACCGACAGCGGTGGCGACCAGGCGATCACCCGTCAGGTCCGCGGGCCCGGCCGGCCCGGCCGGCACGGCCAACGCGGTCAGCAACACAGCAGTCGGGGTGATCCACACCATCCCGTACCCATAGTTGTAGACCACGAAGATCTCCCCCACGATGACACACCCGACGACGATGACCGACACCCAGAGCGGGGAGGACACCGTCGACAGCACCAGCAACGCCAGGATCAGTCCCACCCCGGTACCGAGTGTGCGCTGCACGGCGCGATGCACGCTGGCGACGGCGCTGGGAACCGACAACACCGCAATCGCCGTCACCGAAGCCCAGTAGCCGTGGCCGAGGTGCAGCGCCTGCGCCACGCCGCCGGCGACCACGGCGCCGAGAAACACGCGCACCGCGCCCGGCATCATCAGTGACCGCGGGTGCAGCGCGGCAACCATCGACCGTGACCGAAGCATCACAGAACCCGGAGAATCCGTGAATGCGTTCAAAAACGGTGGCGCAGGCAGATCCGGCAGATTCGGTGGCCGCCGCCGCAGAATCCGTGACGCCGCCGATTCCAGCTGGTGACCTCGCGCGGTGTCCGGCGATGCCGGGTTCAGCACAACCGATTCGGCGGCAGCATTCAAGCGGGCGAGCATGCCGTGAACACCCGCACGCCGTGGACGCGACGCCGCCAGAGCCAACCAGCCAGAGTGCACCGCCAGTGCGGCTGTGTGCCTGGCACGGTCCTCGTCGGACCGGGAGATCGCCGCAGCGCATCGCAACGCATTCGCGACCGCGACCCTCGCCGGACCCCACGGATCGAACACCCATCCGCACATACACACCACCCAGGCAAACAACGCTCCCGCCGAGGTAGCGGCGAAGACCGCCACCACCGACGGAACCGGCGGCGGGAGATACGCGGTGGTGGCGCAGGCGAAACCGAGAATCAATCCTCCCGGAGGCCCGGAAGCGCCTGCATCGCACATGAGCTTGGCCACCGCGGCCGCAACCCCGATCATCAACAAGCGCGCGGCGGGATGGGTAACCGAACCGGCAAACCACACACCGGCACCTACGGCCAACACCAGTCCGATACCGACACCGGTGAGGGTTCCCGCCCGCCGGCGATACGGTTCGTTCTTCCCATACAGGGCGACCAGCGAGCCAAGCGCGAGATAGGCCACCCAGTGGTGCCAGCTCGCCATCATGGCACCCACCAGCGGAACACCCACCGCGACGCCGGCACGTAGCGACGGTGCGATGACGCAGTCAGGGGAACGACGACGAAGGGCGACCACCAAATGATTGAGCACCGAACCATTAAAGCAACTAGCATTCTAGACGTCGAGTTGCACTGAGAGTGTCATCGTTGACCTCTGCTACGCCGAAGGGCCTACAGGCTGGATCGCGTGTCGGCAAAAAGCTGTGTTCGCCGAGAGAGCATCACACCGATGCCGTCGGCGGCGGCGCGGACCGAGGTTGCATGCGTGTCCGGCCGAAAGCGATGGGACGGACCTGTCACGCTGATCGCGGCGACGACGTCCTCGCTCTCGCGGACAGGGGCGGCTACGCACACGATTCCGGTTGCGGATTCCTCGTATTCGTAGGCCATGCCCTCGGCGGCGATGCGGTCGAGCTGGGTGCGCAGCGGTCCGGGCAGGATGATGGTGCGCGGGGTGTAGCGGGGCAGTGGAGCGGARAGCACCTGTTCTCGGAGGGCAYYGTCGGCGTGGGCGAGCAGTRCCTTGCCGATTGCGGTGCAGTGCACCGGCATCCGGCCCCCGATCCTCGAKGGTGCGCTGGCTTGCCGATGGCCGCCGATCTTCGACAGGTACACGACCTCCGTCCCGTCGAGGACGCCCAGGTGCACCGTTTCGTGGGTGCGGACATAGAGGTCCTCCATGAAGGGGATCGCCACCTCGAGCAGGCTGCGCTCGACCGAYGCSCGCATGCCCAGCTCGAACAGGGAGCCGCCGAGCCGGTAACCGGCATCGGTGCGGTCCAGCATYCGCACCGYCACCATGTCGGTGAGMACCCGGTGCAGCGTGCCCTTCGGGATGGACGTCCGCCGGACCAGTTCGGCCAGCGACAGGGTCGAGTCGTCGATGGTGAACGCGTGCAGCACCATCATGACCTTGCCCAGCACCGTCGTGCGGTCGAACTCCTGATCGGACATTGCGAACATCACCTCCGTTGCCGCCGGCGCTCACGCCCACGATACGACCTGTGTTCGGCTCAGTGGAACGCACTGCTTGGCGGACCATCCCCCGGCGGCGACAGTGGAACCCACAGTCCATTCCCCACGATCACATCGGGACGTCAGATGAGCACACCCCCGGGCACCAGCCTGCCCCCCACGGCGCGAGCCTCCGCCGACGCGGTCGTCGCCGCCGCCGAGCGGTTGAGCACCGCCGCCGCGACTTCCACGCCGTGCCCGCCGGTCCGCGACCTGATCGGTACCGACGACGCCGCCGCCGCGTACGCCGTCCAGGAGCGGAWCGTCGCCGACCGAATCGCCGCCGGCGCGAGCGTCGTCGGCCGCAAGATCGGCCTGACCTCCCCGGCGGTCCAGCAGCAGCTCGGCGTCGACCAACCGGACTTCGGTGTGTTGTTCGACGACATGCRCTGCCAGGAGACCACCTCGATYCCGCTGTCGCGGCTGCTGCAGCCGAAGGTGGAGGCGGAGATCGCGTTCGTCCTCGCACACGATCTGGTGGACGGGCCGCTCGACGACGCSCAGATCCGCGSCGCCGTCGACTACGCGGTGGCCGCCCTCGAGATCGTCGACAGCCGAATCGCCGGGTGGGACATCACCTTCGGAGACACCGTCGCCGACAACGGGTCGAGCGGRCTGTTCGTCCTCGGCGCCGACCGGCGCACCCTCGACTCCKTCGACCCGGTCGCCGCGCAGATGCAGATGTTCATCGACGACACCGAGGTGTCGACCGGAACCGGCGCCGCCTGCCTCGGTGACCCGGTGCGGGCGCTGGCCTGGCTCGCRCGCACCGCACGCGAGTTCGGTCAACCACTGCGCGCCGGGCAGGTGATCTTGTCCGGCGCCCTCGGGCCGATGGCCGTCATCGACACCGCCGGCACCGTCCGCGCCGACATCACCGGTCTCGGATCGGTCACCGCMACCTTCACCCAGGAGTGAGCACCATGAGCGTAAACACCCGTAMGGTCACCGTCGCGGTGATCGGATCCGGCAACATCGGCACCGACCTGATGATCAAGGTGATCCGCCACTCCGACGTCCTGCAGATGGGCGCGATGGTCGGCATCGACCCCGACTCCGACGGGCTCGCCCGCGCCCGCCGCCTCGGCGTCCCCACCACCGCCGGCGGCGTCCACGGCCTCCTTCAGYTGCCGAACTTCGACGAGATCGACGTGATCTTCGACGCCACCTCCGCCAAGGCRCACGCCGCCAACGCCGCCCTGCTCGAACCGCTCGGCAAACGGCTGATCGAYCTCACCCCGGCCGCCCTCGGCCCGTTCGTGGTGCCGGCGGTCAACCTCGACGAACACCGGGACGCCACCAACGTCAACATGGTCACCTGCGGCGGTCAGGCCACCATCCCGATCGTCGCCGCCGTCTCCCGCGTGACMCCGGTCGCCTACGCCGAAATCGTCGCCTCCATCGCCTCGAAGTCCGCCGGACCGGGCACCCGCGCGAACATCGACGAGTTCACCGAAACCACCTCCCACGCCATCGAAACCGTCGGCGGCGCCCGCCGCGGCAAGGCCATCATCATCCTCAACCCGGCCGACCCGCCGCTGATCATGCGCGATACCGTCCTGTGCCTGATCTCCGCCSCCGACCCGGCCACCCACGACAAGGTGCGYGACTCGATCCAGACSATGGTCGASCACGTCGCGACCTACGTGCCCGGCTACCGACTCAAGCAACAGGTCCAGATCACCCCGGTCCCGGACGGCCAACCCGTSCACACCCTGCTCGCCTCCGGGGACACGGCCGCCCCCACCCACCAGGTGACGGTGTTCCTCGAAGTCGAAGGCGCCGCCCACTACCTGCCCGCCTACGCCGGAAACCTCGACATCATGACCTCGGCCGCRGTGCGCTACGCCGARTCCGTCGCCGACACGATCGCCGCCCCGACGGCAACCCAGGGAGCCACCCGATGACCACCAGGCTGTTCATCCAAGACGTCACCCTCCGCGACGGCATGCACGCCGTCCGCCACCGCATCACCCCCGACGACGTCGGCAAGATCGTGGCCGCGCTCGACGCCGCCGGTGTCGACGGCATCGAGGTCGCCCACGGCGACGGACTCGCCGGCGGMTCGCTGAACTACGGCCCCGGYWSCAACACCGACTGGGAATGGATCGAAGCCGCYGCCGCCAACCTCACCCACGCCCGGCTGACCACCCTGCTGCTGCCCGGCATCGGCACCATCGCCGAACTCGAACACGCCTACCRACTGGGCGTGCGGTCCGTCCGCGTRGCGACTCATTGCACCGAAGCCGACGTCGCCGCCCARCACATCGGMAAAGCCCGGGAACTCGGCATGGACGTCTCCGGCTTCCTCATGATGAGCCACATGACCACCGCACCCGAGCTCGCCGCCCAGGCCAAGCTCATGGAGTCCTACGGCGCGCACTGCGTCTACGTCACCGACTCCGGYGGCCGGTTGACCATGGACGGCGTCCGCGACCGGGTCCGCGCCTACCGGGACGTGCTCGACGAGGCCACCGAGATCGGCATCCACGCSCACGAGAACCTGTCACTGTCGGTCGCCAATTCCGTCGTCGCCGTCGARGAGGGTGTCACCCGGGTCGACGCCTCRCTGGCCGGGCACGGCGCCGGCGCCGGCAACTGCCCGATCGAACCGTTCATCGCGGTCGCGGACCTGCAGGGCTGGAAGCACAACAGYGACCTGTTCGCCCTCCAGGACGCCGCCGACGACCTCGTCCGGCCGCTSCAGGACCGGCCCGTGCGCGTCGACCGGGAAACCCTCACCCTGGGCTACGCCGGCGTGTACTCGTCCTTCCTCCGGCACGCCGAAGCCGCATCCCAGCGGTACGGCATCGACGTGCGCACCATCCTCCTCGAGGTCGGCCGCCGCGGTCTCGTCGGCGGACAGGAAGACCTCATCGTCGACATCGCCCTCGACCTGCGCAGCCGAGCAGGCGACTGAGAACGAAACGTGCCGCGGCGGTGACGAAGATGTCGCCGTCGCGGCACGACGATAGGCGAGATGAGGATTGCCGATGTTCGGAAAGCACTGCAGCGCATATATCGTGGCGAGGTTGAATGCCGCTCGGGTGGTGTCGAGCGAGCAGCCCGACGCGAAGCGCGGATGTCGGCGAGACCAGCACGCTGCGGCCCGCGCGCAGGTCCCTATTTCGCAGGCGAGAATTCGCGCGCGTCTGACCGCAGTTCGATCCTCACGACTTATCCTGCAGCAGAATCGACTTCCGTCTCCGTACCAGGCGGGGGGAAGAATGTCAGCGTGCGGTTGCGCGAACATCGATCGAACCGGTATCGGCCCGAACGTCCTGCTCAGCGGTGAGACCAGCTTGGAGGATCACACGGAGAGATGTCTCGTAGTGCTCGCGCAGCTTGTCCTGAGCCATCTCCACATCGCCTGCGAGGCATGCATCCAGGATCGCCCGATGTTCATCATCCACGGATCTACTACTGGCGACGGTGGATGGGGCAGACCATCTTCGGTACAACTCGGTCGTATCGAAAAGCGTCTCAGTCGCGTCGACAAGCATCTGAATGCCACACGCCTCGACAAGCTTGACGTGAAAGTTGCGGTGTGCCGTGGACCAGGCTTCGGTTGTGTGCGCGGGATCCTCGGCGGAGCGCCTCGGCGTGCGTGTAAGCACATGGAAGGCGCTCATGATGTCGGTCTCCCACGGCACGCCGCCGCGCTCGATCGCGAGCCGGAGAGCAAGGGTGTCGTTATGAGAACGGACCAATGTGAGGTCCTGCAGCTCTAGGAGCGAAAGGCTCATGACAAAGAAACCCTGATTGGGCTTTGCCGTCACAAGGCGCTCCTGCCCCAGTCGAGCGAGCGATTCGCGGATCACTGTCGTGCTCGTGCCGTAGTTGCGTGCCAAAGCAGCGGGCTGAAGTCGAGACCCGGGCGGCCAGACTCCCGCCAGAATATCGCGACGCAACAGCCCCCGAACATGCTCCGTCAGAGTCTGCGCTTCTCCTCGCTGGGCCATGCACAAAGCATAACCCAGGACAGAAAATATTCTGTGTTGACGAATCTACTCTTCCGCGAATATTGTTACCGCCATCACAGGGCCCTGATTGACTTGTTTGCCCTGGTCACGATTCGAAAGGCGCCCTTGTGACAGTCGACCAGACCGCGGTCATACTCGTGCACCTGCAACCGGACATCGTCGAAGCGGACGGCGCTTTTGGCGGCGTCTTTGCTGCAGAAGCCGCGCGTTGCCGGATTATCGAGAGCACGAATGATTTCGCACGCGCGGCGAGGGCCGCCGGCGTGACCGTTGTGTTCCCTCGTATCGCATTCGCCGAAGATTCGTCCGATCTCGACGCGAACATGCCGCTGCTTCAAATGGTCACCGACATGGGTGCGCTCGAGGACGGTACCGCCGCCGCCGACATCGCTTTCGTCGATCGCGATCGACGAAAGCGACATCGTCCTCACTCACGTGCGCCCTGGTCCGTTCACCGGATCGGCGTTGCACGAGGAGCTGACACAGCGAGCGATCACGTCGGTCGCAGTAGCAGGCGTCGCGACCAATGCCTCGGTGGAGGCCGCGGTACGGCAGGCAGCCGATCTGCACGGTACTGGGTGACCTCTGTTCGGCAGCCGAACCCGCCGCACACGAGGCAAGCCTCGCATCCACGGCGCTATTTGCCACCGTCAGCGAATCATCGCGATTCCTCGAGGCACTCGCACCGGCGTGACGCCTCGAGGCATGCCCCTGCGTCCCAACCACAGACATCAAATAACCGATCACGAGAACAGGGAATGGCATGACAACGATGCGCGCAGCACGCCTTCACGAAATTGGCCACAATTTCACCATCGATGAGGTGGAGCGGCCCTCGCCCGGGCCCCGCGATGTGGTGGTCGAAGTAAAGGCCTGCAACATGATTCCCAACTTGAAGAACGTCATATCGGTCTACCCGGAAAAGAATCCTTTCCTCCCGCTTCCCGAACTCCCGGCCATCTTCGGCCTCGGCGCCGCAGGGGTTGTGGCTGAAGTCGGGTCGCAGGTTGGGAATGTCCAGGTGGGCGATCGCGTCTATGTGAATCCCGGTCGGCATTCGGGCGATTCGCATGCGTCTCGAATCGGCGAACCTGTAAACGACCCGGCCTTCACCTTCCAGGGGTACTTCGGCTTCGGACCGGGTTCCGCACGGCTCTTCCGCGACTACCCGCACGGAGGCTTGTGCGAGTACATGAAGGCTCCCGCCGATGGACTGGTTGTTCTCCCGTCGAACGTCACATTCGAACAAGCCAGCCGTTTTGGATATCTGGGCACGGCATATGCGGGGCTGCGCAAGGCCGGCGTGCGAGCCGGACAGACCGTTCTCATCAACGGGGCGACTGGAACGCTGGGCGTCAGCACGGTGCTCAACGCCTTGGCCATGGGCGCGACGCGAATCCTTGCGTTGGGGCGCAAGACCGAACTGCTCGAGCGCTTACGAGAGCTTGACCCCGAACGTGTGCGCGTCATGCGCGTAGGTGACCGCGGCGTAC
Source organism: Rhodococcus sp. P3_B8 (assembly GCF_056402775.1). Classification (NCBI taxonomy): domain Bacteria; kingdom Bacillati; phylum Actinomycetota; class Actinomycetes; order Mycobacteriales; family Nocardiaceae; genus Rhodococcus; species Rhodococcus sp. P3_B8. The sequence continues at coordinate 1,457 of NZ_JBFUGT010000192.1, read as the reverse complement.
AGGACTGGGCCAGGGAAGAAACTGATGGTCTGGGTCCACATGTGTTCGTCGATGCAGTCTCGGCAACATCGCCCGCGCAGCTCACTCTCGACTGTCTCGACTCGTTGCGCCGCGGTGGCCGCATGGTGAGTATCGGAGCGATGGAGGCACCCCTACCGCTCGAAATGTATAGATTGATGACAGCGAATATCACCATCATCGGGTCCCTCTGGTTCGATGTTTCCGATGGACAAGACATGGCTGCTATGGCTAGTGCGGGCACTCTCGACTTGACAGCGTTCGACCACACGGCATTTCCTCTCGAGAAAGCCAACGATGCACTGGAGCAGGCAGCCCTACGCACCGGTGGATTCGCAAATGTAGTGGTGACTCCCGGAATCTGATACACGAGCGAAAGCCCACAGCCGACACAGCACTCTAGACGAGTTCGGCGGCCCGGCGGCGGCGGTTCTGTGACATTTCGGAACCCCGCCGCGGGGTTCGATGCGGGGGCATAGGACCGCCGAAGTAAGGCCAGCGCGAGAGCGATGGTGTCGAGCTTGTGCAGCGCGTCGCATCCACCGCGTCCCGTCCCCACGACTCATCCGACGATCATCCCCGACTCACGGCGCAGTTACGGTTACGAGGCCCGCCCAGCTCAGCGAGTACAACTGCGCGAGCGCCCATGGGAGAACGCCGATCTCCCATTCGGGACGACCCTGACGCCGACCATGTCATTCGGAGCAGGGCATCAGTCACCCCTCGTAGGCGGCAGCCACCTTCTTCGGCACGCACATGCGCCACGCGTCGACCAGCAGCTCGCGCAGCTCCTCGACGTCGAGGGCATCGAGCCGTACGCAGACCCACCGGTACCGCATGTCGGAGGGGCGGGGCATGAGGAACTTCTCGGGCTCCGAGGCCACCAGCGCCGCCCGCTCTTCCCTGGGGAAGCCGAAACCCATGATCGTGTCGTCGTGGTAGAACGCCGCGTAGACCAGGCGCCCGACCCGGAACCTCACCTCGTCGCGAACGAGCGCCTCATAGGAACGAGGCAACGTGGCGGCGATCGCCCGGGCCTCGTCGATCGTCACCCCCATCGGCGGCGCAGCACCGCGGCGGTGCCGTGGTCAGCGGGCAGGAACGCCTCGAGGTGCAACTCGGCGAGCGTCACGTCGGCGGCGGACGCGAACGACGTGAGCGTCGTGATGAGCCGGAGGTCGCCATCGACCGAGYCCAGCTCCAGCGGCACCGCGAAGCCGAGCACCTCGGCCTCCTCGGGCAGCGGCGGAAGGTAGGACTCGAGCTCGGCGAGCAGCGCCTCCAACGCCGGGTCGGGGCTCTGCGCCAGCTGAGCCCGCAGGTGCTCGGTGATGTGCCGGCCCCACTCCGGCAGGTTGCGCACCCGGGGCGCGTTCCCATCGGGGTGCAGGGCCAGGCGGAACACGTTGACCGGTGGTGCGAGCAACGCGGGGTCGACG
>NZ_JBFUGT010000191.1:0-12250 GCF_056402775.1 Rhodococcus sp. P3_B8 | reverse complement strand
GCGAAATGCCTCGTCCCAGCACGCACAGTTTCCCATCCACGCCCCAGGATGCGTCGGAAAACGACAACAAGTGCCGCGCCCACAAATGCCACGGCCAGAGGACCCAGGTCGTGTCGGCTGAGCAGTATGGCGGCTCGAATGCTTTCCTGCTGGCGACGAAGGGATGTGTTGACGCCCAACAGCCGGTAGTCCTTCTCGGCGTAGGCCCACTTCAGGTCTCCGGCAGTGAGCACATGTTGGTACAGTCCGCGAAACACTCCACCGCGTCGACCCGCACGCCCAGGAGCGTCCAGCGATGAATCGGTCCTCGGCGTCTTCCGGCATTGGGCTCATCCCGTCAGACGCTCCGTGGCACGCACCAGAGACGGTGGTCCGCCTGGGGCGATCCTCACTACCTCAGGCAATGGTGGGCCCGGCGACGCGCGGACCGTCCCGCTCGAGGACGCCGGCCCGCTGCACGGCGCCGATCGGCTCAGACGGGGCGCACATTCTGGGCGTAAACCCCTTTCGGTTCCCGGCCGACCTCGAACTCCACCCGCTGATTCTCCTCGAGCGACTTGTACCCGCTGACCTGAATCTCGGAGAACTGGACGAAGAGGTAGGCGCTGCCGTCGTCGGGGCGGATGAATCCGAAGCCCTTCTCGCCGTTGAACCAGTGCACTGTGCCCTGCGCCATGGTCATTCACTCCCTGCAGCCGACGAGACGGCGCCTCCCACCGAGGGCCGATCTCGACACCCTGACCGTCCCCGCACCCCGGATGGCCGGAGGGCCGAACAACTGGTGTCCTCGATCGGAGGATGCCAGAACGAGCACCCTGTGTGTAGGGGCGAAGGTCCTACAACATCGGTCTCGGCACGCGAGCGCGATTCGTACCCCCGGCGACATCGACACCATCGAACTGAACGAAGCCTTCGCCGCACAGGCCGTCGCCCGGTCACCCCGTCGGCGACGTTTAGATCCGGGCGGCTCCCACGGGTTCCTGCATGAAGCCGATGATGCATCTGATGAAATACGGAGCAATCCAGTTTACATAATATTCGCTATCGGTACTCCGAAAAGGATCCTGTACCAGCATATTTGGCGCACAACACTGACAAGGCGATTGCTGCGGAGCGCGGGCTGATCGCTCGATTAGGCGAGCCGCAGACCGGGCAGGGCGGAGTGAAGTCCTGCCGAACCTGATCGCAGTCCCTGCATCGGAAGGCAGGGGGTTGCTCGACTGGCGGCTGCGCCTTCGGCCCGCTGCGGTCTTGCGTTGGCCGTCGTGATCGGCACAACTACCAGATCTCTTCGGGCTGATCAGCTAATTGGATCCGCACAGTGTGCGTCGCCTCGTCTTGGCACTTGTCCATCTCGCACGGGACAAGTTCTGCGGTCATAGGGACCATTATCGCCCGTGGATGCGGCCCGATCGGGGAGCCGCGTCAGATTCCAAGTTGGTGGCCGTTCGAGTGAGGGAGCGTTTTGAGTGTCCTGTAAGAGGATCGCGAGCGGGACGCTGGGCGCGCGTATGGACAATCGACTGGACGGGCTGCCTTTCATCATGACCACAGCGGGCAACTGGCCCGTCCCTGACGCCAATCGGGGAATCTATCGCACCGACTATCTCGTTTTGCGGCGGTGATCACGCGCCGCCTATGGAATGCCTTCCCAACCGAGCTGGCCGACCGCACGATTCGATTCATCACCGAGCGTCCGCATGAGGATCGCCGGATTTCATCGGTTCTCAAACTTCCGGTATATGGGGTGTGCCAGGATTTATCTGGGTAAATACTCGGGCCGAGCCGAACACAAGGTTCGGGCGGTCGCCATTCAGGGTGGTCGACATGCGGTTTGTGAACCAGATAACGGCGATTGCGTTTGTCTCGATTCTCGTCAGCTCAGCGTGTAGCAACAATTCCGATCCGTCCAGTTCGCCACCGACGACTGTGGCTCATCCGCCGGCGGAGTTTGTCGAGGGTCCGTGCGCGAAGACGCCGAATCCGGTCCCCCTGCTGGAGAATGCTCGCTGCGGGGACTTGGTGGTACCGGTGAACCGCACCAAAGAAGACAGCGGAACCTTGCGCTTGGCAGTAGCGATCGTTCCGTCGGAAACTCAGCCGCCGACCAAGGCTCCGATCGTCTTTCTCATGGGCGGGCCCGGTCAGGATGGGGTCACGGATCCCCCGATCAACCCGGACGTCCCGCTGAACCGTGATCGCGATCTGATCCTGATGGGACAGCGCGGCAACGCGACGTCCAGCTCGCCGTTGCCCTGCCCGGAGATTTTCGAGTTCTTCGCCCAAAGGATCGGAATGGCGTGGAACGCTGAGTCCACACGGGATGCGTACGTAGAAGCGGTGAAGGAGTGCCACGACCGCCTGGCCCCCACCGTTGACCTCTCGGCGTTCAATTCGACCGAGAGCACCTATGACCTGATTGATTTACGCAAGGCACTCGGCCTCGAGAAGTGGAATGTGTTCTCCCACTCGTACGGTACCGACCTTGCGCTGATCTACATGCGTCAAGACGCCGACGCTATCGAGTCGATCGTGTTCGACGGAGTGACGCCTCCATCGGTTGGTGCCCTGGGGTGGACCTGGGCCAGCGCTCGCCAAGCATTCGACAACATGGTCAAGGCGTGCGAGGACCAGCCAGCATGCAAAGAGCGCTATCCCGACCTGGGGGCAACGTTCATCCGGCTGGTCAATGAGCTTGAAGCGAAGCCCATCACCACGACGGTCAACGTTGAGGGTGTAGGAGAGACGAAGGTTGTCGTCGACGGCGGAATGCTGCTGAACTGGTTTGTCCCCGTGGCTACCCATCTACCGAAAGAGTTCCCATCAACGGTCGATGAGCTCGCACACGGGAATGCGCAGCCCCTTGCGTCGCGTTGGGCCGAGGTGTGGGGGCACCCGGAGAGGGGCGTCCTCCATTGGGGCCTCACCCTGAGCATTTGGTGCCGTGAATGGATCCCGTTCGAGACCGTCGAGCAGTCAATGCAACAGGCGGAAAAGGAATTCCCTGAACTGCCGGAGTCCGTTCGGGCCCAAGCGCCGCAGTTGCCGTTCCTGCGCGACGCCTGCGAAGTGTGGGACGTGCCGAAGGCTCCTGACTCGATCCGAGACATCACCGTGAGTGACATCCCTTCGCTTGTGCTGTCGGGAACCTACGACKGGCAGACCGGAGCGGTGTGGGGCGACTACATCGCGAAGGATCTCTCGCAATCCATAGTCGCGGTAGTGCCCGGAGCTGCACACGGTGTGTATGCAGAGCCACCGTGCGGAGCCGAGATAATCGCGTCATTTTTCGACGATCCGGAAAAGCCGGACACATCCTGCACGGACACGACGCAACTGCCGGCATACGACATTCTCCCGCCACGCTGATGACGACCGAGGTGTTCGCCGTCGGTGGCCCTGAGTTGTCGCGCCGGGCGGTGCTTGGCGGGGCGGTCGCCGGGTTGGCGGTGTTCGTATTGCCGGCATGTTCGTCGAAGGAGTCGACCACCACAGCTACGAGCGTCCCGGCGCACGCGAAGGAAGCGTTCAACGAGCTCGACGCCAAGATCGACAAGGCGATGAAGGACTACGCGATCCCCGGGGTTGCGGTTGGCGTCATTGCCGACGGTGAGGAGTACATCAAGGGGTATGGGGTCACCAATGTCGACCACCCGACACCGGTGGACGGCGACACCCTGTTCCGGATCGGCTCCACGACGAAGACGTTCACCGGAACGACCGTGATGCGCCTCGTCGACGAGGGCAAGGTCGATCTGGAGGCACCGATACGCCAGTATCTGCCCGATTTCGCGGTCGCCGATCCAGAAGCCAGCGCCACGGCGACGGTGCGACAACTGCTCAACCACACGTCGGGTTGGCTCGGTGACGATCTCCAGGACTTCGGTCGAGGCGACGACGCGATAACCAAGTTTGTGGCGTCGATGACCCGGCTCCCACAAAAGACCCCGCCGGGCACGGTCTTCGCCTACAACAATGCGGGGCTGGTTGTGGCGGGGCGGATTGTCGAGGTCGTGACCGGATCGGTCTACGAGGACGCCGTCCAGAAGATGCTGCTGGACCCGCTCGAGTTAAGTCACACCCACTTCTTCTCGGACCAGATAATCGGCCGGAATATCGCCGCCTCCCACAACGTCGACGACGGAAAAGCCGTTGTGGACCCGGGTTTCTGGTTCTTCTCGCGCAGTTGCAACCCGACCGGATCATTGATTTCCAGCGTGCGGGATCAGGTGCGCTACGCGCGCTTCCACCTCGGCGACGGCACGACACCCAAGGGAGATCGGTTGATGAGCAAAGACTCGCTCATCGCCATGCGTTCCAATCCAGGCGTCGGCGGCACGCTTCAGGTCGAACTCACCGGCATGGGAGTGTCGTGGATGCTGCGGCCCTCCGCGGAGAACGAGACGATCGTCCAACATGGCGGGACCTGGGCGGGTCAACGATCCGGGTTCTTCATGGTGCCCAGCCGTAACTTCGCCATGACCGTGCTCACCAATTCCGAGGGTGGAGGGAAACTGCTCAACGAACTGTTCGCCGAGGACTGGTCGCTTCGCCGCTTCGCCGGAATCAGTAACCTGCCCGCGACGCCCCAGAAGTTGAGCACGGCCGAGTTGGCGCCCTACGAGGGGGCGTATGCCACTGACGACATCGATCAATCGGGCACCCTGGGGACCGTCGTGATCAACTTCCGCGGCAAAGACGGCCAGCTCGTCGGCAACATGAGCGACGCCCCGGATGGCACCTACCTGCCGGATGAGCAGACAGTCCCGAATCTCGGCCTTGCGCTTTACAAGACCGACTATGGGCTCGACCTTGGCCCCGACCTCAAACCCACCGGCACCCGATCCAACTTCCTTCGGGGGCCCGATGGGAATGTCGCCTGGTTCAGCAACCACGGACGGCTCTACCGGCACCTGCAGTAAATAGCCGATCCACCCCGGGGAAGCCGGTGGCGCAATGCGAAATTTGAATCAGTTCACAGTCCTGGCTTTTGCTGTGGTTCTCGCCAGCGGGGCATGTTCGAATTCGCCGTCCAGCTCGCCGCCGACCACCGTGGACCATCCGCCGGCGCAGTTTGTCGAGGGGCCCTGCGCGAAGACTCCGGAACCGGTGCCGCTGCTGGCCAACGCTCGCTGCGGAGAGCTGGCCGTGCCGGTAAACCGCACAAAGGCAGATGGTCCGACTATGCGGTTGGCCATCGCAATCAGTCCCTCGGAAACGCAGCCACCCACCAAGGAACCAATCGTGGGGGCCGGATCGGTCATCTGATGCAGTGCCGGGGCGGTATAGTTGGCATAAGGTAAATTATCGGATACTTGGAAATACCTGCCTGCCAGCGTATTTGGAAGACGACGATGCCGAAAATGGTGGTGATCGCTGCGGGCGCCGCATCAAGGACTTCGCGGAGATCTTCTGCGCTTCTATCGTTCTGCAGCCACGAATGCGCTCGCGACACGCGGTGTGCACGATCGATCGACGGGAACCGCCCACAGACCCGAGCCGGACCGTCGGTCGGTGTCGGGGATCAGCGCCCAGAGCTGGGCGTCGTCGTCGCTCAGTGCCCTCTGCAGGTGGGGTCGGACGTCCTCGGCGTCGTCCGGTGGTAGCGGGCAGCCGTGGTGGACGAGGTCGGCGGTGTTCTCGATGAGCCGCGCCGCTCGCATGAGGAGCGGCTCCGGCACCCAGACAGTGGGGAGGTCACCCTCGTGGTCTCTGGTCAGGACGCCGAGAGTGGAGATAAGTGCCATCGCTGCTGCCGGCTCGTCGGGATCCTTGTCGGCCTCGGCGAGTGCGGCAACCTCGACGAGGGCCACCCCTAGGCACCCGGGGCTCGCGAAGTTTTCTGATTCTGCCAGTACTGTCATCCGGTCTGTACCGGAGACGAGGAGTGGAATCTGTGCACGCAGGGTCGTAGTAGAGATGGTCGACGACATCGACGGCTCCGCCTTCGGTGAGGACGGCGAGAGCATCCACTATGCAGTCGACGGCGTCGAGTACGTGATCGACCTGAAGGACGAGCACGCGAAGGAACTCCGCGAGACCTTCGAGTACTACATCGCGCACTTCACTCGGGTCGGCGGCCGCATGCACAGCGCGGACCGGCCGGGTAATCCCACTGCCGGGAAGTGGCCACGGGGCGAACGAAGAAGATCCGCGCCTGGGCGCGCGAGCAGGGCTACGAGCCCTCCTCCCGAGGACGTATCCCAACCGAGATCGAGCAGGCCTTCCACGCCGCCCACTGACGGCCTCGCCCGACCACCTGTCTCAGAACAGGAGCATGTACCGCCACGTCCCCGTGAAATCTGTTTGCAGGATCGTTAGCCCACGCCAGGCAGCGGCGCTGACCCGTGGGAGACAATGAAAATCTGTGTTATGCAATGGGTTAGGCGCGTTAGGCCGGGTCGTGAATAGCCATCCGGCGAGAATCCATCAACGGCGAGGCGACCCGCTCAGGCACCCGGACCTACCTGGTCGAGACCCAGGCCTCGAACTCGGATTTCAGCCGGTCTAGGAGGTAGCGCGCGTGGTGTTGGTTTCGAGCTGTCGTCGGATCGCGTCGCCGAGGGTTCGGGTGGTGGCGGTGCCACCGATGTCGGGGGTGAGGGTGTCGCTGCCGGCGGCGAGGACGTCTTCGACTGCGGTCATGACGGCGGTGGCGGCCTCGGTCTCGCCGAGGTGGTCGAGCATCATGCTCGCGCTCCAGATCTGCCCGATCGGGTTGGCGATTCCCTTGCCGGCAATGTCGGGGGCCGATCCGTGGACCGGTTCGAACAGGCTCGGGAACTTGCGCTCGGGGTTGATGTTTCCGCTGGGGGCCACGCCGATGGTGCCGGTGCAGGCCGGGCCGAGGTCGGAGAGGATGTCACCGAAGAGGTTGCTGGCGACGACGACGTCGAACCAGTCGGGGTGCAGAACGAAGTTCGCGGTGAGGATGTCGATGTGATACTTGTCCACTGCGACATCGGCGAAGTTCTGGGCCATCGCTTCGACGCGCTGATCCCAGTACGGCATCGTGATGGAGATGCCGTTGCTCTTCGTCGCGGAGGTGAGGTGTTTCTTGGGCCGGGACTGGGCGAGATCGAAGGCGTACTTCAGGATTCGGTCCACACCGGTTCGCGTCATCACCGCTTCCTGGATGACGGTTTCGCGGTCGGTGCCCTCGAAGATCTTGCCGCCGATGCTCGAGTATTCGCCCTCGGTGTTCTCCCGCACCACGAAGAAGTCGACGTCACCGGGTTCGCGCCCGGTCAACGGGCTGGTGATGCCGGGCAGGAGTTTGACCGGCCGCAGGCTGACGTACTGGTCGAAGTGGCGGCGGAACTGCAGCAGGCTTCCCCACAGGCTGATGTGGTCGGGGACCACATCGGGCCAGCCGACGGCGCCGAAGAAGATGGCGTCGAACTGGTTGAGCTGGTCGAACCAGCCGTCGGGCAGCATCGTGCCGGTCTTGGTGTAGTACTCGGCGCTGGCGTAGTCGTACTGCTCGTAGTCGAGTCGGAAGTCGAATGCCGACGCCGCGGCCTCGAGGACCCGTAGTCCCTCCGGGACGACCTCTGTCCCGATCCCGTCGCCGGGGATGACTGCGATCCGATGTGTTGCGCCCATGGTGTTGTGACTCCCTTCAGGGTCCAGAAATTCTGGCGTACAGCACTTCGGCGCTGCCGCTTGGATAATTCGGGTGTTTGGTTATGGAAGCCGGGTGAGGCGGCCAGGTCAGGCCAGCTCGCGTGAGGTCACACCCTCGCGTTCCTCGAGGGCGCGGATGGCGGTGGCGGTGAGACTTTCGGTGATGTGTCGGCGCATCAGCTCGCCGGTGCCGGCCGCATTGCCCGCGACGACCAGGTCGAACAGCTGGCGGTGTTCGTCGAGGTCGCGGATGCGGGGTTCGTCTCCCGGGGGAAGTTCGAGTCCGACGCGGCGATACCGGTCGGACTTGTCCCAGACGTCGTCGAGTAACCGGATCAGCACGTCGTTGTGGGAGGCGACGTAGAGGGCACGGTGGAATTCGCGGTGGGCTTGCAGGCCCTCTTCGCCCCATTGACGGGTGACCGGCACCAGTCGGCTCAGGGCGGAGCGCATGAACAGGATGTCCTGATCGGTGCGCCGTGCGGCGGCCAGTTCGGCGGCGGTGGGGTCGAGGGAGAGGCGGACCTCGAAGAGCTGGCGGGCCTCCTGTGCGCTCATCTGCGCCACTCGCACGTCGCGGTGCGAGTCCATCTCCACGAGCCCTTCGCTGCTCAGGCGGCGGATCGCCTCCCGCAGCGGGGTGATGCTCATCTTGAGGCTGTCGGCGAGTTCGTACTGCGCCAGGCGTGATCCCGGGGTGAGCTCGCCGCTCAAGATCAGCCGACGGAGCTCGCCGTACGCAACGTCGCCCTTGCYCGAATAGACGTTCATGACGTTCGTCGGCTGCATGTGCCCTCTCTCACCTAAATCCTCGGTCTGTGCTCCCGGCCACAAATTGGCCCTTGTGTCCGGCGCCACGATCAGTCTAACATCGCTCTTGCATCTTATAAGTCTTATAAGCGTTATAAGACCAGTGAAAGTGAGGAGAGGAAGCACATGAAGATCATTTCCGTACACGAGGGCATCGTCCCGATCAGCTCGTCCATCCGGAACGCCTGGATCGACTTCAGCAAGATGGACTGCTCGATCGTCGCGATCGTCAGCGACGTCATGCGCGACGGCGAGCCGATCGTCGGCTACGGCTTCAACTCCAACGGCCGCTACAGCGCCGGAGAGATCCTGCGCCGCCGCGCCATTCCCCGGCTCCTCGACGCCGACCCCGAAGCATTGCTCGACCAGGCCGGCGACCTGGACCCGACCCGGGCCTGGGACATCATGATGAAGAACGAGAAGCCGGGCGGTCACGGCGAGCGCTCGGTCGCGATCGGTGTCATGGACATGGCCCTGTTCGACCTCGCGGCGAAGATCGCCGACAAGCCGCTCTACCGCTACCTCTCCGACAAGTACGGTGACGGCCGGCCCGACGACTCGGTCTTCGTCTACGCCGCCGGCGGCTACTACGCGCCCGGCAAGACCCTGAAAGACCTGCAGGACGAGATGCGCGGCTTCCTCGACATGGGCTACAACGTCGTCAAGATGAAGATCGGTGGCGCAGACCTGGCCGAGGACCTCGAGCGTATCGACGCTGTCCTCGAGGTCCTCGGCGGTGACGGCTCGCGCCTCGCGGTCGACGTCAACGGCCGCTTCGACCTGGCGACCGCCCTCGAATACGGCAAGGCCATCGAGCCCTACAACCTGTTCTGGTACGAAGAGGTCGGCGACCCGCTCGACTACCGCCTCAACGCCGTGCTCTCCGAGAACTACTCCGGCCGCATCGCCACCGGCGAGAACCTCTTCTCGCTGCAGGACGCCCGGAACCTGATCCGCTACGGCGGCATGCGCCCGGACCGTGACATCATCCAGGTCGACCCCGCCCTGAGCTACGGCCTCACCGAATACCTGCGGGTGCAGCAGATGCTGAAGGACCACGGGTGGTCCTCGCGCCAGTGCATCCCGCACGGCGGACACCAATTCTCCCTGCACATCGCCGCCGCACTGAAGCTGGGCGGCAACGAGTCCTACCCGGGCGAATTCCAGCCGACCGGCGGCTTCGCCGACGGTGCGGTCGTCGAGAACAGCCGGGTCGGGCTCACCGAGATCCCCGGCATCGGTTTCGAAGGCAAGGCCGCCTTCTACAAGGTGCTCCGCGCACTGCACCACTGACCCCCACCCTCCATGGTTCCGGCTGACGCGGGGACCGCCACCTGGTCCGATGTGCGAAGGAGCACTCGCGATGACTACTACCACCATGTCCCCGAGCCACACAGAACCTGAACGCTCGCGGCTCAGCCGGCTGATGCGCGAGTTGTGGTTCCAAGTGCTGCTGGGGGCGGTCCTCGGAATCACGGTCGGCGTCCTGCTCCCGGACGTCGGCGCCGCGCTCAGCCCGTTGAACGACTGGTTCATCGGCATCGTCAAGATGATCGTCGTCCCGGTCGTGTTCTGTGTGGTCACACAGAGCATTTCGTCGATGGACAGCCTCCGGAAGGCCGGCCGGATCGGTGCCAAGGCGCTCGGCTACTTCATGGTCCTGTCGCTGTTGTCGATGCTCATCGGGCTGGTCGTGGCCAACGTCTTCAAACCGGGCGCGGGCATGAACATCAACCTCGCCGAGCTCGACGCCGAGAGCATCCCCGGCACGGGCCAGGCCCACGGTGCGGTCGACTTCATCGACCGCATCATCCCGACCAACCTGTTCGGTGCAGTCACCGGCAACGAAATCCTTGCCGCACTGCTGGTCTCGATCGTGTTCGGCTGCGCCCTCAACGTCTCCGGCGAGAAGGCCGCACCGATCAACGACGGCATCTCGGCGCTGACCTCCGTGGTGTTCAAGATCGTCGGCTGGGTCATGCGGCTGGCCCCGATCGGCACCTTCGGCGCCCTGGCCTCGGTCGTCGCCAAATACGGCGCCGAGAGCCTGCAGCAGCTCGGCTACCTGATCCTGCTGTTCACCGGCACCTGCGTCGTGTACGTCATCGTGGTCCTGGGGGTCATCAGCCGGGCCTGCGGTGTCGGCCTGTTCTCGCTGATGCGGTACCTCAAGGCGGAACTGCTGGTCGCGTTGAGTACCTGCTCGAGCGAGGCGGTGCTGCCGCAGCTGGTCCGCAAGCTCGAGGACCTCGGTGTCGGTAAGCCGGTCGTCGGCATCGTGATCCCGTCCGGGTTCTCGTTCAACCTCGACGGATCCGCGGTCTACCTGACGATGGCCTCACTGTTCCTCGCCCAGGCAGTCGGAATCGACCTGTCCTGGCAGCAGCAGCTGGTCATGGTCGGGGTGATGATGCTGACCAGCAAGGGGACCGCCGGCATCGCGGGCGGTGCGTTTATCGTCCTTGCCAGCACGATCACCGCCGTCGGCCACGTCCCGCTCGCCGCACTCGCCCTGATCGTCGGTGTCGACCGCATCCTCAACGAGGGCAGGGTCTTCATCAACGTTCTCGGCAACGCGATGGCGACCATCGTGATCGGTAAGTGGGAGAACGACTTCGACGCAGAGAAGGCACGAGCAGTACTCGGTGCCGGGGCCGGCAAGCACGAAGAAGCCGGAAAGTAACCCACAGTGCTGACATGACAGGGCGAGGTGGCCGCGGCGACGCGTCCATCTCGCCCTGCCGCATTCGGCCGCAACACACACGAACTCGAGAGGAAATGACCTGTATGTCACGCGTTCTGGTAACCACCGACTACCTCGGTCCCGGTGACGACATCGACGACCTTCTGCGCCGGCACGGACACGAGGTGACCTACGCACCCGCCCGCGGTACCCGCAACCGCGCGGAAGCGTTGGCCTTGTTCGACGGAATCGACGGCGCGGTCATCGCGAGCGAACCGGTCACCGCCGACATGCTCGAAACCGCCACGTCCCTGAAAGTCATCGCCCGCAGCGGCGTCGGCTACGATTCCGTCGATTTGGCGGCGGCCGCCCGCCACGGCATCCGGGTGTGCAACACCCCCGGCGTCAACCACGACGCCGTCGCCGAAATGACCATTGCGCTGATCCTGACGACCGCCCGCGCACTCCCCCATATCCTTGCCGGAGTCCGTGCGGGCCGCTGGCCCCGTGACGCCGGCCGCGAATTGCGCGGCTCGACCCTCGGCATCATCGGCTACGGACCCAGCGGCCGAGCCGTGGCCCAACTCGGTCTGGCGTTCGGAATGTCGGTTGCCGTGCACAGCGCGCACCCCACCGACGACCCGGGCATCGAGTTCGTCGACCTCGACACCGTCACCGCCACCGCGGACTACCTGTCGCTGCACACCCGCGCCGCCGCCCAGGCCGAGCATCTCATCGACCGCAAGCGCCTGCAGGCGATGAAGAACACCGCGGTCCTGATCAACACCGCCCGCGGCAGCCTCGTCGACGAGGACGCCCTCGCCGACGCCCTCGAAGCCGGAGACATCGCCGGCGCCGCACTCGACGTCGTCGCCCGAGAACCCCTCCCCGCCGACAGCCGACTCCGCAGCCTCGACAACGTGCTCATCACCTCACACCTGGCCGGTCAAACCGTCGAGGCCCGCAACCGAGCCGGTCTCGCCGCCGCTCACGCCGTGATCGACGTCCTCGCCGGCAGCGAACCCGCTCATCCGGTCGATAAGGAAACGGTATGACCATGACCGAGAAGATCTCGATAGCACCCCGCGCGGTCGACGCCGAAATCTCCCGTACCTGGCTGCTGGTCAACGC
>NZ_JBFUGT010000190.1:0-12397 GCF_056402775.1 Rhodococcus sp. P3_B8 | reverse complement strand
GGCGAGTCTAGCGCCTCAACCCCGAGTATGCGAAAACGGCTCCCTGAACGCATCGCCGAGAGTGGCCACCATGGCGTCGACAGCCCACTGCGGTTTGACGTTGACGGTGATCGCCTCGCGGCACTCGAGGACGGCTTCGATGCACTTCAGAAGGCCTTCCGGCGTTGTTCGCGCGGCGAGGTCGGCCGCCCGATCCGCCATGTCCGGGTGGTTCGCGGCCGCGTTCGATTTCCATGCGACGGCGAGCGCGTCGCGGTAGAGACCGGCCAGATCGATCAATGCACGGTCGAGTGCGTCACGGCCCGTGCGAGTGGCCCTGGACTTCTGGCGCTTCTCGAGATCCTTCAGCACGCCGGCCGAGCCTCGCAGAGCTCCGGCAGCACCCTTGCCGGTGCCGCCCGCCCCCAGCGCGGTGCGCAACTCCTCGGTCTCCTGCTCGTCCCTGGACGCGCTCATCTCCTTCGCCTCCGCATCGGCCGAACGCACCAGTTCCTCCGCCGCGGCGAACGCGGTGGCGGGTCGCAGTGCCGCGACAGCGAGATCCAGAGCGTCCTTACGACGCACTTTGGCATTGAGATCTGTCGCAAGACGTCGGGCGCGCCCGACGTGACCGCCGCTGATCGAGGCTGCCAGTCGCGCATCGGCGGGATCCAGGCCGTCCCGCTCGCGCAGGACCTTGGCGATGGAATCAGCCGACGGGGTCACGAGATGGACGTGCCGGCAGCGCGACCGCAGCGTCACGGAGATGTCCTGCGGGTCGACGGAGGGCGCACACAACAGGAACACGGTGCGATCCGGCGGCTCCTCCACCACTTTCAGGAGGGCGTTGGCCGCCCCCTCGGTGAGCCGGTCCGCGTCCTCGACGACCACGATCTGCCAGCGCCCGGTGCTCGGCCGTCGGGCGGCGGTCTGCACGATGGCGCGCATCTCCTTGACGCTGATGCTCAGGCCCTCGGGGACGACCTGCCGGACGTCGCCGTGGGTACCGGCCATCGCTGTGGTGCAGGCGTKGCAGACGCCGCAGCCCGGAACGCCGTCGCTGGTGCATTGGAGTGCTGCGGCGAAACACTGCGCGGCCACCGACCTACCCGATCCGGGYGGGCCGGTGAACAGCCACGAATGCGTCATCGAGGAGCCCATCGCACCGACTCCGCGACGGGCCGCGGTCGCCGCGGCCGTCAGCTCGGCCTCGACGTCCTCTTGGCCCACCAACCGGTCGAATACCGTCACCGCGCCAGCCTAACCGGCACATGCGACAGCACGACCGGCCCGAGGTACCGGCTCACGCCTTCTTGTCCGCTGCCTTCTTCGAGGCCGCCTTCTTGGCCGGCGCCTTCTTGGCGGCGGTCTTCTTTGCCGCCTTCTTGGCCGGCGCCTTCTTCGCGGTCGCCTTCTTCTTGACGGGACCGCGGGCACGCCGATCCGCCAGCAGTTCCGAAGCGCGGGCGTCGGTGATGGACTCCACCTCGTCGCCCTTGCGGAGGCTGGCGTTGGTTTCACCGTCGGTCACGTACGGCCCGAACCGGCCGTCCTTGATCACCATCGGCTTCTCGCTGACCGCGTCGACGCCCAGCTCACGCAGCGGCGGGGTGGCCGCGGCCTGACGACCGCGGCGCTTGGGCTCCGCGTAGATCTTCAGAGCCTCGTCGAGGGTCACCGTGAACATCTGGTCCTCGGTGGCGAGGGACCGCGAATCCGTCCCCTTCTTCAGGTACGGGCCGTAGCGACCGTTCTGCGCGGTGATCTCTTCCTTGGACTCCGGATCGACACCCACGACGCGCGGCAGCGACAGCAGCTTGAGGGCGTCGTCGAGGGTCACCGTAGCCAGGTCCATCGACTTGAGCAGCGAACCCGTCCGTGGCTTCGGACCGGTGGCCTTCTTCGCCGCCGCCTTCTTCGCGGGCGCCTTCTTGGCAGCTGTCTTCGTCTTGGTCGTCCCGTCGCCGGATTCGTCCGTCACCGGCACCACTGCCGGTTCGGGCTCCGGTTCCGGCTCGGGAAGGATCTCGGTGACGTAGGGGCCGAAGCGGCCTTCCTTCGCGACGATCTCGTGGCCGGTGAGCGGGTCGACGCCCAGCTTGCGACCCTCCTGCGGCGTCGAGAACAGCTTCTCCGCGTACTCCGGTGTCAGCTCGTCCGGCGGAAGGTCGTCGGGCAGGTTGGCCCGCTGGGAGATGAGGTCGCCCTCGGGATCGTCCGGGTTCTGGACCATCCGCTCGAGGTACGGACCGAACCGTCCGACGCGGACGTGCACTTCCCGTCCCTCGGCGTCGTCGAAGAGCCTGATCGAGTTGACCTCGCGAGCGTCGATCTCCTCGAGGTTGACGCCGACCATCTTCTTCAGGCCGCCCTCACGGGCAACCGAACCCTCGGCGCCGTGATCGCCGCCGAAGTAGAAACTGCTCAGCCAGTTGCCGCGCTGTTCCCGGCCACCGGCGATCGCGTCGAGGTCGTCTTCCATCCCGGCGGTGAAGTCGAAGTCGACCAACCGCCCGAAGTGCATCTCGAGGAGACCGATGACGGCGAACGCCACCCAGGACGGGACCAGCGCGCTGCCGCGTTTGTAGACGTATCCGCGATCGAGAATGGTCTTGATGATCGACGAATAGGTGGACGGGCGGCCGATGCCCAGCTCTTCGAGGGTCTTGATCAGGCTCGCCTCGGTGTAGCGGGCGGGCGGGTTGGTGGTGTGGCCGTCGGGGTCGAGCTTGGTGGCGGTGACCGCCTGGCCCTCGACGAGCACCGGCAGGCGCGACTCGGCGTCGTCGGACTGGCCGCCGGCCTCCTCGTCGACGCTCTCCACGTAGGCCTTCAGGAATCCGGCGAACGTGATGGTGCGGCCCGAGGAGGAGAAGGTGCATTCCTCGCCGGTGCCCGCGGTTCCGGTGATCCGCAGGGTCAGCGTCGTGCCCCGCGCGTCCGCCATCTGCGACGCCACGGTCCGCTGCCAGATCAGCTCGTACAGGCGGAACTCGTCGGTGTCGAGGCGGGAGTGCAGCTGACCAGGGGTCTGGAACACGTCGCCGGCCGGGCGGATGGCCTCGTGCGCCTCCTGCGCGTTCTTGACCTTGCGCGTGTACTGGCGCGGTGTGTCGTGCACATACTCGGCGCCGTACAACTCGGTGGCCTGCGCGCGGGCGGCAGCGATCGCCGACGACGACAAGGTCGTCGAGTCGGTACGCATGTAAGTGATGTAGCCGTTCTCGTACAGCCGCTGCGCGATGCGCATGGTCCGCTCGGACGTGAAGCGGAGCTTGCGGCCCGCCTCCTGCTGCAACGTCGACGTCATGAACGGCGCGTACGGCTTGCGGGTGTACGGCTTGCTCTCGGCGGAGGAGACGGTGAGGTCGACACCGGCGAGGGACTCGGCCAGACGCTGCGCCCGCGCCTCGTCCAGAACCGTGACGGTGCTCGTCTTCAGCTGGCCGTCCGCGCCGAAGTCGCGGCCGGTGGCCACCCGGGAGCCGTCGACGCTCACCAGACGCGCCCCGAAACTGCGGGGGCTGGCCTCGGCGCCGGCGTCGAGGGTGGCGGAGATGTCCCAGTAGGACGCCGAACGGAAGGCCATCCGCTCGCGTTCGCGCTGCACGATGACGCGGGTGGCGACGGATTGCACGCGGCCCGCTGACAGCCTCGGCATGACCTTCTTCCACAGCACGGGGCTGACCTCGTAGCCGTACAGACGGTCGAGGATGCGGCGGGTCTCCTGAGCGTCGACCAAGTCGGTGTCGAGTTCGCGGGTGTCCTCGGCCGCGGCGCGGATGGCCGGCTCGGTGATCTCGTGGAAGACCATCCGGCGAACCGGGATCTTCGGCTTGAGCGTCTCGAGGAGGTGCCAGGCGATCGCTTCGCCCTCGCGGTCGGGGTCGGTGGCCAGGAAGAGTTCGTCGGCGTCCTTGAGGAGACTCTTCAGCTCCGTGACCTTGGACTTCTTCTCCGGACTGACCACGTAGAGCGGTTCGAAATCATGGTCGACGTTGACGCCGAGCCGCGCCCACGACTCACCCTTGTACTTGGCCGGGACGTCTGCGGCTCCGCGCGGAAGGTCGCGAATGTGGCCGACCGACGCCTCGACGACATAGTTCTTTCCGAGGTACGGGGCGATCTTCCGGGCCTTGGTCGGCGACTCGACGATCACGAGGCGGCGAGGCTGGCCGGACGCTCCCGCCGCACCCTGTGCACTGCCGTTGTCCCCTTTAGCCACCTGTAGCCCGAGCCTTCCTGAAGTCGATCGCTGCCACTCGACAGTTGTGCAGACAAACCCTTTTATACCCGGTTCGCCTATTACTAGAGTGACATACCCGGAACCCATCCTCGCAGATCAGTACCGTCTACGCGGCTCTACACGTGGGGCCAACCGGTACGGTCGTCCAAATTTCCGGGCGCCTCGCCGATGCTCTCGACGAGTCTGCCGAGCCTACGCCGACCCGAGATTCGGAGCCCCGGACCGGAGCCACGGGTGCCGATCAGCGTCGGCGCGATGCCCGCTCTCATCAATGCCTGAGCCAACGGCGCGTGGGTATCCGGGGCGTGCGGATCGAGTCCGAGGACGAACCGCTCCCCCTCCGCTTCGGACCTGCCCGACGCGAGAGCCCACACCCTCAGCTGACGCCCCGACGGCACCCAGCCGGAGGGCACCGCCTTGACCGCTCCCCTCGTCCACTGGTCCGCGAGCGGCCGCAAATCGACGACCGACGCGGTGCGGACCAGAGGGCTTCCCTCGTCGCTGCGCGTGATCTCGACCTCGAGTCCGGCCTGGTCGATCAACTCCGCAATCGCCTCCGCCCTCCACTGCGCGTCGACCACGATCGAGATCCGCGCACGCCCGGCCGATGTGACCACCTGACCCGTCGCGGCGAGAAGACCGCACAGATCGGTGACTGCCGGCGGCATCGCCTCCGCGGAGAAGAAGGAGAGCTGGCTCACTGAAGTACCCCCTTATGCCACGGCACCGTTGCCGTGAAAACGACTCGTCCCCCACCGCCTCAGGCGATGGGGGACGAATCAGACGCGGTCACGAGGACCCCGCCTATCTGATTTACGTGTTCACGAATGTGAACGGCAGAATCAGACTGCGCGAACGCCGGTAGCCTGGGGGCCCTTGGTGCCCTGGCCGACCTCGAACTCCACGCGCTGGTTCTCCTCGAGGGTGCGGAAGCCGCTGCCCTGGATCTCGGAGTAGTGAACGAAGACGTCAGCGGAGCCGTCTTCGGGTGCGATGAAGCCGAAGCCCTTTTCCGCGTTGAACCACTTCACAGTGCCCTGTGCCATGCTTTTCCTTCTCTTTCTAACCACCGGATTCGGCGGACAGCACATACAGTCCGCCGGGCCGGTTCCGACCGCTGTACTTCTAGATTTCCCCCTCAGGAAAAGCAGAGCACCGCGTTCGCAACATCGATCCTGCGAACGTTCACTCTTTCAAGCCTACGAACACAGAAGCTGCGACCAGTTGTAGTCAACCATGAACTCCGCGAACGCAACAGTCGAAATCCGAACAATTCACACAAAAAGTTGATCTTGTAGCGAACAGGCACGAAACAGTGGATTGACGCGGGGGTCACGACACCCCGGGCGACAGCCCCGGAGAGGCACTCGTTATCATCAAATGCGCAGGTCGTGGCGGTGTGGAAGCTACTCGCCCGTCCCCTACGACAGCCCGGAGACATCAGTGAGCACACCGTTTTCACCACGTGACGACAGTGGAAATACGGGCGAAACATACGGCCGGGCGCTGCTGAACCGAGTCCTCGAGGGCGTTCCCCGAGACGAAAACCCGCTCACTTTCGCCGCCGAAATGCCTGCCCGGACTTCTCAGCTGTCGGAATGGCCCGCGTGGGCGCACCCGAGCGTCGTCCGGGCCATGCAGGAGAACGGGATCCCCCGTCCCTGGACCCACCAGGCCGCCGCCGCCGACCTGGCACATCACGGGACGAACGTCGTGGTGTCGACCGGCACCGCCTCGGGCAAGTCCCTGGCCTACCAGCTTCCGGTACTCACCACTCTGGCAACGGATCCGCGGGCGACCGCCCTTTACCTCTCGCCGACCAAGGCGCTGGGAGCAGACCAGCTGCGGGCCGTGACCTCGCTCATCGACTCGGAAGTCCTGGACGCCGGGGACGACCTCCGGGGCGTGTGCCCGTGCGTGTTCGACGGCGACACCCCGCTCGAAGTGCGGCACTGGGCACGGGAGAACTCGCGGTGGCTCTTCACGAACCCCGACA
Organism: Rhodococcus sp. P3_B8; assembly: GCF_056402775.1. Lineage (NCBI taxonomy): Bacteria > Bacillati > Actinomycetota > Actinomycetes > Mycobacteriales > Nocardiaceae > Rhodococcus > Rhodococcus sp. P3_B8. The sequence goes on along the minus strand of NZ_JBFUGT010000190.1, from coordinate 6,176 downwards.
TGCTGCACATCTCCCTCCTCCGGACCCATCAGCGATGGGCGCACTTCTTCCGGAACCTGGCCTACGTGGTGATCGACGAATGCCACTCCTACCGTGGTGTCTTCGGCTCGAATGTCGCGCTCGTGCTGCGGCGGCTCCGGCGCATCGCGGCACGGTACGGCGCCGAACCCGTCTTCGTCCTCGCGTCCGCGACGACGGCGGACCCCGGGGCGGCGGCGTCACGGCTGATCGGAGCGCCCTGCGCCGAGGTAGTGGAAGACGGTTCACCACACGGTCCCCGGACGGTCGCGCTGTGGGAACCCCCGCTCATGCGGGAGGTCACCGGGGAGAACGGAAGCCCCGTTCGACGGCCCGCCGGTTCGGAGGCCGCGCGCATCATGGCCGACCTGATGGTCGAGGGGGCCCGCACGCTCACCTTCGTGCGCTCCCGCAGGGGCGCGGAACTGACCGCGATGGCGACCAAACGCCTACTCGGGGAGATCGATCCCGAACTCTCGTCGCGAGTCGCGTCGTATCGAGCAGGGTACCTCGCCGAGGATCGGCGTGAGCTCGAGACCGCACTCGCGGACGGCACACTGCTGGGGGCGGCGACGACGAATGCGCTGGAACTCGGCGTCGACATCGCCGGCCTCGACGCCGTCGTGGTCGCCGGATTCCCCGGCACGGTAGCGTCGTTCTGGCAACAGGGAGGCCGGTCCGGGCGACGCGGCGAAGGATCGCTCGTAGTCCTGGTCGCGCGTGACGACCCTCTCGACACCTACCTCGTCCACCACCCGTCCGCGCTGCTCGACAAACCCGTCGAGGCGACCGTCACGGACCCGAGCAATCCGTACGTCCTCGGCCCGCAGTTGCTCTGCGCAGCAATGGAACTACCACTGTCCGACGCCGAGGCCGAGGCGTTCGGGGCGATCGACGTTCTCGGAAAGCTGGCCGAGCAGGGCCTGATCCGCCGGCGGGCACACGGCTGGTTCGTCACCGCCGGCACAAATCCTCATGGCGCAGTGGATATCCGGGGTGGAATCGGAACCCAGGTGGCAATTGTCGTGTCGGAATCCGGACGCATGCTCGGAACTGTCGACACGGGCCGCGCTCCCGCCACAGCACACCCCGGCGCCGTCCACATCCATCAGGGTGAGTCGTACGTCGTCGACGAACTCGACCTCGACCAGGGACTCGCGCTGGTGCACGCGGAGGACCCCGACTGGACGACGTCGGCCCGCGAGACCACCGAGATCACCGTCACCTCGGTGCTCGAGCAGAAGCAGTTCGGCGACGTCGAGGTGGCGCTCGTCGAGGTGGAGGTGACCCATCAGGTGATCGGGTACCTGCGACGGCTGCCTTCGGGCGAGGTCCTCGACGCGGTCGAACTGGACATGCCGAAGCAGACCCTCCCCACCCGCGCCGTGATGTACACCGTCACCCCGGAACTTCTGGTGCGGGCCGGTGTTCCGGCCGAACGCGTGCCCGGTTCGCTCCACGCCGCCGAACATGCCGCTATCGGGCTCCTGCCTCTCGTCGCGGTGTGCGATCGAGGCGACATCGGCGGCGTCTCGACGGCGGTGCACGCCGACACCGGACTTCCGACTGTGTTCGTCTACGACGGTCATGCAGGCGGCGCCGGATTCGCCGACCGGGGTCACGCCGAACTCACCCGCTSGCTCGGCGCGACCAGGGAAGCGATCGAATCGTGCGAATGCACGTCAGGCTGCCCGTCGTGCGTGTACTCACCGAAGTGCGGAAACGGCAACGACCCCCTCGACAAGGACGGCGCGATCCGGGTCCTGACGGCGGTATTGGACTCGCTCGGCTGACCGGGTCAGCGCAGATACAGCCGAACCGTGTCGATCACATCGCGGAGCAGGTGAATCTCCTCGCGGGTCGGCGGGACGGTGACGGTGAGATCGTCCGCGACCTTCAGCTCCCAGCCGGTCTGGGCTCGCACGTCGTCGACGGTGACCCCCTCGTGCACGCTGACCAGTTCGAGTTCGTCGAACGGGCCCTGCCGCGACAGCACCCCGAGGTTCGTGAACACCTTCGTCACCCCTCGGCCTCGAGGCATGATCCCGTCACCTGCGGCCCGGGCCCGGACGGGACTCGGCGACGTGCAGAAGTCGAGTTCCGCGGGGAAAGCGCTGGGGTCGTGTCGGCGCATCACCACGAAGATCTCGCCGGCGTTGGGCATGATCTCCACGGCGCCACCGGCACCGGGCAACCGGACCGTCGGCTTGTCCCAGTCTCCGATGATGCTGGTGTTGAGGCTGCCGTACCGGTCGATCTGGGCCGCGCCGAGGAATCCGACGTCGACGTTGCCGCCCTGCAGCACGTAGCCGAACAACGCTGACATCGACACCACCGACTCCGCGCCCGACACGACGACCGAGTCGGCGATGCCCTCGGCCATCGCGGCGGGGTGGGCGCCGCACACTCCCGATTCGTAGATCAATTCGACGTCCGGGTTACTTGTCCTCTTGGCGAGATCGACGGCGAGAGTCGGCAAGCCGACGCCGGCGAAGACGCGCCCCTTCCCGGCGAGTTCGCGGGCGGCGACGGACACGATGATCTCCGTCGCCGAGACCTCTCCGAGTGGTGCTGTGCTCATTTCCGGCTCCCGTAGTCGACTGGTTCGGAGAATCGAGGCTCGACGGCGAGGTCGTTCCAGTAGTCGCCGCCGAGTTTGTCCAGGTACTCGTCGTGATTCGCGGTGCCATGGATCCACTCCTTCAGCCACGCCTGCAGGAGTGCGGAGTCCTTGCTGATCGCGGTCCAGCGTCGGTAGAACGCGCAGTCCCGGTCGTAGTAGCCCTGCACGTAGGACGGATGCGCCCCGCGCGGACAGACGACGACGGCATCGACCGCGTGAGAAGGGATCAGCGTGCGGCTGGGGTCGGAGCGGACGACCTCGTCGTCGACGATCTCCTCGACGACCACGATCGCCTTCCCCGCGGCGTACACCGCTTCCTGCTGAACCCCGGAGATACCCCAGATCTGCACGTTGCCGTGACGGTCGGCGCGCTGCGCGTGAACGATGGTGACGTCCGGGTTCAGCGGAGGCACGACGTACACGGTGCCCTCCCCGTAGGGATCGTCGACGAGTCGAATTCGCGGGTTGAGCCGCGGAAGGTCGCTTCCGGCATAGGAGCGCAGCGGAAAGAACGGGAGGCGCGCGGCGCCCGCCTGATAGCGGCAGACCATTCCGTAGTGGCTGTACTCCTCGACCTCGAGGGCAACCGGATCGTGGTGCTCGATACGGCGTCGCAACTCGTGCAGGGATCCGGCGGATCCGCTCGCGAAGAACGAGGCCACGAGCTTGGTGACACAACCGGCGGCCACGAGTTGATCCGACACGATGTCGGGCGTCATCCGGCACAGCGTGAGGTTCTGCCGCTGCTGCCGGATGATCTCGTGGGCGGCCGCGAACGAGATGAGATGCGAGAAGCCCTCGAGGCACACGGTCATGCCGTCTTCGACGTACGTTCCTATGGCTTCCGCCATGCTGACCACTTTGCTCATCGCCATGCCCTTCTCCGGGACGACGGGACGTCGCCTCGGGACCTTCCCCACCGGATTACCGCCGTTTGACTCAATAGTGTTGACAAATCTGTTGCCGGAACTGCAATAGTTCTCCCGTGGAGATTTCTCAGATCACTGCCTTTCTCGCGGTCGCCGAGGAGTTGCACTTCGGCCGCGCCGCACAGCGCCTGCACTCGGCCCAGCCGCCGCTGAGCCGCACGATTCGGCAACTGGAAAAGCAGCTCGGGGCAACTCTTTTCGAAAGAAACACGCGGAACGTGCGGTTGACCTCCGCCGGTGAGGCACTGCTCGGCCCGGCACGCGAGATCCTGGACGCCTGCCGGCTCGCGGAAATCGCCGTCGCCGCCGCCGGGCGCGGACAGGTCGGCCGGGTCCGCATCGGCTTCGCCGGAGTCTCGTCCCACCTGCTCATCGGGCGGTGGGCGAAACTCGTCCGGCACACCCATCCGGGTATCGAATTCGTTCTGGACAGTTCCGCTTTCGCGAGCGAAGCACTGAACAAGCTCCTCGACGGAACCCTCGACATCGGTCTGGTCCGGTGGATCTTCACCCCGCCGGGCATCGCGTCTCGCGTCATCCTCAACGAGGAATTCGTGGTGGCCCTGCCCACCGACCACCCGCTCGCGGGCAGGGACGGCGTTCGCATCGAGGAACTGGCCACCGAGCCGTGGGTGACGCTGCCCGCCGATCCCGGATCGGCGCTGCGCGACTCCCTGCAGAGGGCGGCCCACGACGCCGGTTTCACGCCCCGGATCGTGCAGAGCGCCCCGGACTCGATGGCGTTGATGGCGTTGGTGTCCGCGGAGGTCGGCTGCGCGTTGACCGTCTCCTCCGTGGCCGAGAACGTGAACAACCCGGATGTCGTGTTCCTCCCGCTGGTCGGCGGTCCCAGCACCCTGCAACTGCGGATCGCGTGGCGAGCGGACGACGACAACGCCGCCTTGCGGGAAGTCCTCCGGCTGTCCGAGGAGGCATTGCCCACGCCGGAATGACCTGCGCGGTCAGGTGTGGGCTGTCGCACGGGCCTGCCCTGCACTGGGAGCGGTGTCCACCGCATCGTCCTCATCGATGTCGAGCTGCAGTTCGTCCGCGTCGGATTGCTCCGCGGTCGACAACCGGCGCGCGTCGAATCCGGTCCGGTTCAGCAACAACAGCGTGCAGACCAGGGAGACGGCGGCATAGCCGGCCGACACGAACGCAACGCCGACGATGTTTCCGGACGAGTTGAGCATCCACTGCGCCAGCACCGGGGTGCCGCCGCCGACGACCAGCGAACACAGCTGGTAGGCCGCGGAAAGACCGGTGTAGCGGATGTTGGCGGGGAAGGCACGCGCGAGCACTCCGGCGATGGCGCCGTAGAACATCGAGTGCGGAATGGTCGCGAGGCACATCGCGACGACGGCAATGGCGAAGTTCTCGGTCCGGATCGCGAAGAACATTGCCGGCATCAGAACGAACTCGGGAATCACCATGATGCACATGGCTTTCCGCATGTCGATCCGGGACACCAGGACGGCGCCGAACGGCTGCACGATGAACTGAACCACGAGGGCGATGGCGATGGCGCCGAGGAACGTGCCCCGGTCGTAGCCGAGTTCGCTGGTGGCCCAGGACAACGCGAAGGTGTTCTTGAAGTACGTCACCTGGGCCAGGGGCAGCGCGCCCGCACCGAGGAGGACGAGGACCCAATGTTTGCGCAGCACCTCACCGATCGGCAGTGCGACGGTCTTCTTGCGCTTCAGCACGGTCTTCATCGCGTCCGACTCTTCGAGCTTGAGACGGATGATCATGCCGACGATCACCAGGGCCGCGGAGATCAGGAACGGGATGCGCCAGCCGTAGAGCACGAACGCCGGGGTGGGCATGGCGGAGAGCAGGAAGAACGCCATCGTCGCCAGGAGGTTTCCGGCGGGCGACCCCTGCTGGGCGAACGCCGAGTACAGAATCCCCTTCCCCTTGGGTGCGTTCTCACTGGCGATCAGGACAGCCCCGCCCCATTCACCGCCCACTGCCACACCCTGGACGACCCGGAGGAACACCAGGGCAGCGGGCGCCCATATTCCGATCTGCGCGTAGGAGGGCAGGAGTCCGATTCCGACGGTGGCGGTGCCCATCATCATGAGCGTGATGACCAGCGTGTTCTTCCGACCGATCTTGTCGCCGAGATGGCCGAAGACGATGCCGCCGATGGGACGGGCGAGGAACCCGGCCCACAGCGTGACGAACGCGAGGAGCGTTCCCATGCCCGCCGGCAGGGTGTCGGAGAAGAACACCTGACCGAAGACCAGCGCCGACGCGGTGCCGTAGATGTAGAAGTCGTACCACTCGATCGTGGTGCCGATGAACGAGGCGATACCCGCCCTCCGCGCCTTTGTCTCTGCCTCGGTCCGCTTCGGTGGTGCCGTGGTCATGTAATGCCCTCTCTCGCCAAAGGGAGTGGTGTGGATAAAAACCAGCTCGCATCAGTGAGACTCGCATCACAGGATCCATGCCGTCCAATACTTCCTGAGCGGCGGACTATTCCGAATCTGGTCATAGTTGCCGAAACCTCCGACACGCTGGCGTGATGCGAGTCACCGGCCCGCCTCTTCGCTTCGATGTCACTCCGCGGGACCTGCCCTCGCCACGGCGCGGGCATCCCGGAC
>NZ_JBFUGT010000189.1:0-12418 GCF_056402775.1 Rhodococcus sp. P3_B8 | reverse complement strand
GCCGACGACGGTCCCGCCGATCAGCAGCGCGCCCGGGGCGACACCCGCCCCCGGGTGGACGAGCGACTCGCCCCGCGGTCCGTCGAGCGCAGGCGACGGTGCGATGCCGCGCACCAGGTCCGCGGAACCGCGCACGAAGTCCTCGGGGGTGCCCATGTCGCGCCAGTACGAGGAGTCGACGTGACCGTAGATGCGGGCGTCCTCGGCCAGCAGGGACGGGAACACCTCGCGTTCCACCGACACCGGACGACCCTCGGGGATCCGTTCGATGATCTCGCGCTTGAAGACGTAACAGCCGGCGTTGATCTGGTCGGTCGGCGGGTCCTGCGTCTTCTCGAGAAACGCGGTGACCCGGCCGTCGGCGTCGGTGGGCACGCAGCCGAACGCCCGCGGATCCCCCACCCGCACGAGGTGCAGGGTGACGTCGGCGTCCCGGTTCCGGTGGGTGTCGAGGATCGCGCCCAGGTCGGTGCCGCCGAGAACGTCGCCGTTGAAGACCATGGCGTGGTCACCGCGCAGCTTCGGCAGAACGTTGCGGATGCCGCCACCGGTGCCGAGTGGTTCGGTCTCGGTGACGTAGTCGATCTCGAGACCGAGCTTGGAACCGTCGCCGAAGTACTCTTCGAAGACCTCCGCCTTGAAAGACGTCCCGAGGACCACGTGCGTGATCCCGGCCGCCCCGATCCGCGCGAGGAGATGCTGGAGGAACGGCAGACCCGCCGTCGGCAGCATGGGTTTGGGCGCCGACAACGTCAGCGGGCGGAGCCTCGTTCCCTGACCGCCGACCAGCACCACTGCGTCGGTCGTCTTCTCAATTGCCATGAGTCGTTCCCCCCTCGTTCTGGTTCGTGCGTCGTTCCCGGACTGCGGCAGCCACGGCGATCTTCGACCGCACTGCCAATCCTCCCCGAAGTGCCCACCGAAGCGGCGCCTGCCACCAGTGGGGATGACGATCGGCCTGGAACCGGTACGCGCTCTGATGGTGAGCGGGCAGCATCAGTTCCGGATGCTTGCCCGCGGCGTGCCCCTTCGCGTGGGTGACCTCGGCGGAAGGCACGTACACGTTCAGCCATCCGGCCTTGCCCAGGCGGTCGCCGAGGTCGACGTCCTCCATGTACATGAAGTAGCGGGAATCGAAGCCGTTGATCGAGTCGAAGGCCGCGCGCCGCATGAGCAGGCACGAACCGGACAACCAGCCGACCGACCGCTCGCTGACCGTCTCGTTTTCCTGGCGGTAGCCGGCAGTCCACGGGTTGGACGGCCACACCGTGCCCAGAATCGCGTGCCCGGCACCCGACACGAGGTCGGGCACCTGGCGTGCCGACGGGTAGATGCTCCCGTCGGGTTCCAGGACGAGAGGTCCGAGCGCCCCGGCACGCGGCCAGCGCTCGGCGGCCGCGAGAAGTACGTCGATCGATCCGGGCGCCCAGCGAACATCCGGATTGGCGATGACGACGAACTCGATCTCGTCGTCGATCTCCGCCACAGCCCTGTTGATGGCACCGCCGTAGCCGATGTTCCCGCCGGTGCGCAGCAGGCGCACGTGCTCGTGCGCCGCGTCCGCGGCCTCGGGGGCGCCGTCCGTCGATCCGTTGTCGGCCATCACGACCTGCGGATCTTCTTTCGTCGCCTCGGCGAGAGTGCCCAGGAATTGCTCCAGATGCTCACCTGGCGAAAAGGTCACCGTCACCACGGCCAGCTTCGAACTCACGCGGGCAAGCGTAGCCGCTGGGAGAGGGTCCGCCTCACACCGCTGCACGCACAGCCGCATGCAGCGCGTCCCGCCACGGCCGCAACGGGGTCAGCCCGGCGGCGGCCCACGCACTTCCGGACAGCACCGAGAACGCCGGTCGCGGGGCGGGCCGCACGAACTGGGCACTCGTGCACGGCCGGACTCGATCCGGGTCCGCGCCTGCTTCCTCGAACACTGCGCGCGCGAGGTCGAACCAACTCGCCCGGCCCGAATTGGTGGCGTGCAGGACCGGCGCGTCGACGTCGCTGCGCCCCGCGAGTTCGAGCAGCGCATCGGCCAGGTCGCCGGCGAATGTGGGCGAGCCCACCTGATCGTCCACGACGTCGACCGTGTCACGTTCGCGCTCGAGCCGGAGCATGGTGGAGACGAAGTCGGAGCCGACCCCCGTGTAGACCCATGCGGTGCGCACGACGTGGGCGGACGGAAGCGCTGCGTGGACGGCGCGTTCGCCGGCGAGTTTGGTGCGTCCGTAGGCGGTTGCCGGACCCGTCGGGGCGTCCACCTCGTACGGCGTGTCGCCCTGCCCGGCAAAGACGTAGTCGGTGGAGACGTGGATCAGCCGGGCACCCACCCGGGCGCACGCCGCCGCCAGGTTCCCAGGCCCGGTCTCGTTCACCGCCCGGGCGGTGTCCTCGTCCGATTCCGCAGCGTCGACCGCCGTGTACGCCGCGCAGTTGATCACCACCGATTCGCCTTCGACCTGCTCGTTCACCGCGCCGGGGTCGGTGATGTCGAGTTCGTCGGACCCCACCCCCCGGGCCGGAATACCGGTCGCCGCGGCTCGTCGGAGGAGGTGTCCACCCAGCTGTCCCCGGGCGCCGGTCACAAGGATCTTCGTCACGGGGGTCAGTCTGGCACGCCGATCGACGCCTCCCTGCTCCCGGCGCGGCGACCAGTAGCCTGGTTTCCGTGTCACACGAGCAACCCGCACCAGACGCACCCCCGAGCACGGCTCGGCGGCCGATTCACATCGCTGTGGCGGTGCTGTCGGTGCTCGCCCTCGTCGTGACGGGATTCGCCTGGCGGAGTATCGACTCGCTGCGCAACAATCTGGCAACCGCGGGCGGTCTGGGACTCGGCGGAAGCGCCGACGGCGCCGTCGACATCCTCATGGTCGGCACCGACAGCCGCACCGACGCCCACGGCAACCCGCTGTCCCAGGAGGAACTCGACTCACTTCGGGCCGGCGAGGAAGTGGCGTCCAACACCGACACCATCGTCCTCATCCGCGTTCCCAACGACGGGAGTTCCGCCACCGCCATCTCGATCCCCCGCGATTCCTACGTCGACGTGCCGGGCATCGGCATGTCGAAGATCAACGCCGCGTATGGCGCCACCAAGGAGACCGAGCGGCTCAAACTCGTCGAGGACGGCGCCACCGACAAGGAAGCCGAGGAGGAGTCGACGAAGGCCGGCCGCGAGGCGCTCATCCAATCGGTGGCCGATCTCACCGGGATCACCGTCGACCACTACGCCGAGGTCGGGCTGCTCGGGTTCGTCCTCCTCACCAACGCTGTCGGCGGCGTCGACGTCTGCCTCAACGAACCGGTGGACGAGGACATGTCCGGCGCGCACTTCCCCGCCGGTGAGCAGACGTTGAAGGGTGCGGACGCACTGAGCTTCGTCCGCCAGCGCCACGACCTGCCCCGCGGCGACCTCGACCGCATCGTTCGTCAGCAAGTGTTCATGGCATCGCTCGTCAGCAAGGTGTTGTCCGCGAAGACACTCAGCGATCCCGGCAAGCTGAACGAACTCAGCGGCGCCGTGCAACGCTCGGTGGTGCTCGACGAAGACTGGGACATCATCGAATTCGCCACCCAACTGCAGGACCTCGCCGGCGGCAAGGTGCAGTTCGAGACGATTCCGGTCGCGGATCTCAACGGCATGACCGACTACGGCGAGTCCATCGTCGAGGTCAAGCCGAAGGACGTGAAGAAGTACGTGGCCGGTCTCGTCGGCGAGGAACCCACCGACTCGGAAGACACCACCACGTCCGAGACGCCCAAGATCGACGCCTCGACCGTCACCGTCGACGTGGCAAATGCAAGCGACGTCGGGGGCMTCGCGAACGGCGTCGCCGACGCTCTCACGTCGCTCGGCTACGGCCAGGGCGAGGTCGGCAACTACACAGGTCAGTCGGTGAGCGAGACCACCGTCTACGCGCACTCCGCGGACGACGACAGCGCCAAGGCGGTCGCCGCAGCACTCGGCGGACTCCCCACCGACACCGACGCAACACTGCCCGAAGGCTCGGTGCGGGTRGTGCTGTCGAGTGACTACCAGGGCCCGACGTCCGCCGAGACCACCGGCACCACCACGTCGTCCGAGTCCTCGGAGACAGGCCTCGAGCCCGCGACCACAGCAGGAACGACCCCCACCCCGGCACCGCCCGGCCCACCCATCGATGCCGGCTCGTCGGGCCCGCGTTGCGTGAACTAGAAAACGAGAGACGGATCGTGTCCATGAACCATGCGTCCCGCACGCTGACCGACGCCCTGCTCGACCCCATCCTGAAGAACGACCCGGCCGGCCCGCGCGTCACGTTCTACGACGATGCGACCGGCGAACGGGTCGAACTCTCGGCCCTCACCCTCGCCAACTGGGCGGCCAAGACCGCAAACCTGCTGCGTGACGAATTCGGCGTCGAGCCCGGCGCCCGCGTCGCGGTGCTCCTTCCCGCGCACTGGCAGACCGCCGCGGTTCTGCTCGGTGCATGGTGGGCCGGCGCCGAAGTCGTCCTCGAAGCCGACGCGGACGCCGAGATCGCACTCGTCTCGGCCCAGCACCTGGGCGACGTCGAGGACGTACCCGAGGTCGCGGCGCTGTCGCTGGACGCGTTCGGCAGGCCCGTCCCCGACCTCCCCGTCGGCATTACCGACTACGCCACCTCCGTGCGCGTCCACGGCGACCAGTTCCGGCCGACGGTCGCCGGACCCGCACTGGCCGGCAAGAGCGTCGACGACGTCCTCGCCGCAGCGCTCGCCTCCGCCGAATCCCAGGGAATCACCGGTACCGACCGGGTGCTGTCCGAAGAGGCGTGGGACTCCCCCGACGCCCTGATCGACGGTTTGGTGGCCGTCTTCGCAGCCGGAGCGTCACTCGTGCAGGTCACCAACGCCGACGACGCAGCCCGGTCGAGGCGCGTCGACACCGAGAAGATCACCCGTCAGCTCTCCCGGTAGCCGCCGTCCGCGAGGCCCGCGGCGATCTCGAACCTGTTCCGGGAACCGCGGTGCCGCAACTCCTCGAACAGATACCGCAGCGCGAAGGTCCACCCGTACGTAGCCCATTGATCGGCGTGGACCGCTTCGTGTCGCATCAGCGATCTCGCCGGTTCCGGGCCGGTGAGGAATGCGCCGCCGATCGTCGTCCCGCCGCGCGCGTACCCACCCCGCATCCGGCTGCACACGAAGATGCCGAACTCGGCGTCGAACGCGATGCGGGCGCCCCACAGCCGGGCATACACCAACGCCAGCCGTGTGATCGCCGCGGACTGCGAGCTCCCCCGCGACGCTCGGATCATCGGCACACCGCGGCTGCGTTTCACAGGCGCAGGATACTCAGCCCAGCAGCTTGTCGCGGAGTGCCTTGTCCTTGTCCAGGACCATCTTCTCGAGCCCGTCCTGGAACGCGACCATCCGCTGTTGCAGGGCGGGGTCGGAGGCGCCGAGGATGCGGRCGGCGAGCAGGCCCGCGTTGCGGGCGCCGCCGATGGACACGGTCGCGACGGGGACGCCTGCGGGCATCTGCACGATCGAGAGCAGCGAGTCCATGCCGTCGAGGTATTTCAGCGGGACGGGCACACCGATGACGGGCAGTGGGGTGGCCGACGCGACCATGCCCGGCAGGTGGGCGGCACCCCCGGCGCCGGCGATGATCACCTGGATGCCACGGCCGGCCGCGTCCTTCGCGTAGTCGAGCATGCGCTGCGGTGTGCGGTGCGCGGAGACGACACCGACCTCGAAGCGCACCCCGAACTCGGCGAGCGCCTCGGCGGCGGCCTCCATGGTGGGCCAGTCGGAGTCGCTGCCCATGATGAGCCCGACCTGTGCGCCCTGCCGTGCTGCCGTGTCACTCACCGTGTACATCCCATCCGTCGGTCCATTCAGCGTGCGAGAGCCAGTGCGCGGCGCGCTCGGCGCGCTCGCGCACCCGCGCCACGTATTCGGGGTCGTCGATCGAGCCGGGTCCGCCGACGATGTTCACGTGGCCGATCTTCCGGTCCTCACGTTCGCCCTTGCCGTACAGGTGGATCTTCGCGTCGGGCATCCGGGCGAAGAGGTGGTGGACGCGTTCGTCCATGCTCATCTCGGGGGCCGTCGGTGCACCGAGCACGTTCGCCATCACAGTGATCGGCGCGAGCGGTGCGGTGTCGCCGAGCGGGTAGTCGAGGACGGCGCGCAGATGCTGCTCGAACTGTGAGGTGCGGGCACCGTCCATGGTCCAGTGGCCGGAGTTGTGCGGGCGCATCGCGAGTTCGTTGACGACGAGCGCGCCGTCGGTCGTCTCGAACAGTTCGACGGCCATCGCGCCGACCACACCGAGTTCGGACGCGATGCGGAGCGCCAGTTCCTCGGCGGCCTCGGCGACCGAGTCGGGCAGAGCTGGGGCGGGGGCGAGGACCACGGCGCACTGTCCGTGGCGTTGCACCGTCTCCACGACGGGCCACGTGGCGCCCTGGCCGAACGGTGACCGCGCCACCATCGCGGACAGCTCACGCCGCATCTCGACCTTCTCCTCGACGATGAGGGAGACACCCTTGTCGAGTTGCCGGGTGACGATGCGCTCGGCCTCGTCGGAATCGTCGGTGATCCACACGCCGCGACCGTCGTATCCGCCTCGGACGGCCTTGATCACGACAGGCCACCCGTGTTCGGCGCCGAATTTGACGACGTCCTCGGCCCAGGTCACCTCGGCGTAAGCCGGGACCGGTGCGCCGAGTTCGGCGAGCTTGCGGCGCATCGCCAGCTTGTCCTGCGCGTAGATGAGCGCCGTCGGCGGCGGCTGCACGTTGACGCCCTCGGCGACCAGGACGTCGAGGTGCTCGGTGGGCACGTGCTCGTGGTCGAAGGTCAGCGCGTGCGACCCGACCGCGGCCCTGCGGAGCGCGTCGAGGTCGGTGTGGCTGCCGAGGACGACGTCGGGGCTCACCTGGGCTGCGGGTTCGTCGGCGGTGCCGGAGAGCACCCGCAGGGTCTGGCCGAGCGCAATCGCGGCCTGGTGGGTCATCCGCGCGAGTTGGCCGCCACCGATCATCGTCACGACGGGTTGCCCGGCGGTCAGATCGCGGGGTGTCGTGGGACGCGGTGTGGAGTCAGAGTTGCCGGTCACGGGTCACTAGTTTGTCATGTCCGGCGCGGGGTTCCGCCGCCGAGGTGCCGGTGGGCAGTTTCTGTGATTCTCCTGATGATCTCGCCGTCAATTGGTGGTATCCGGTCCGACTTTCGTAAACTCATCCGTTGTGTCATTTGTCGACGGCGTCCTAGCACGCGTTCCCCAGCCTTTTCGGGCTCTCGCGTTGCGGCATCACGAACTGATCAAGTTCGCGATTGTGGGCGGCACCACCATGATCTTCGACCTCGCGATCTTCTATTCGCTGAGCCTGACGATCCTCGAAGAGAAGCCCGTTGTCGCAAAAATTCTGTCCGGAATTCTCGCGACGGTCCTGAGTTACATTCTCAACCGCGAATGGTCGTTCAAGAACCGTGGCGGGCGTGAACGTCACCACGAGGCCCTGCTGTTCTTCACGATCAGCGGGATCGGCGTCCTCCTCGCCGCGGCGCCCCTGTGGATCGCCAACAACGTGTTCGACATCCGCGCCGACCAGGAGAACCTGACCACGCTGGTGGTCGTCGACTTCGTGCTCAACTACATCATCGGAAACCTGCTGCAGATGGTGTTCCGCTTCTGGGCACTCCGCCGGTTCGCCTTCCCCGACGAGAACGTGCACATCATCGATCCGGACCTCGTCGACGAGGCCGTCGAGGAAGAGTTCGGCCACTCCTGATCATCAGCGCGGTTCCCGGATCCCGGTGACCCGCGTCGGCACGTGCTCGCGCGCGAGGGGAACGAAGATCGCGAACAGCGCCGGACGGCGTCGCTGCAGTTCCAGCCGGCCGCCGTCCGCCTCGATGAGTGCACGGGCCAACGCCAGGCCCACACCGGTCGAACCGGCCCCCGAGAATCCGCGGTCGAAGATGTGTGGCGCGAGGTCGTTGCTGACCCCGACTCCCTCGTCCGACACCTCGACGCACACCATGGTCTCGCGGGGCGACGTCTCCTCGCCGGGCGTCCTGAGATTCTGCCCCTGGATCAGACGCACCGCGACGGTGCACGTTCCCGCCCCGTGCATGAGCGCGTTGTCGACGAGCACCGCGACGGCCTCGCGGAGCCGGGAACCGGTGGTCGACGCCATCACGTTCGTGTCCCCGCGCAGCAGCAACTCGCGGTCGACGTCTTCGAACGGCCGCTTCCAGTCCGCGATGACCACGCTGAGCTCCCGGATCACCGACACGTGGGTCTCGGTACCACTGCTACGTGACGAGCGGACCAGTTCGTCGATCGCAACGGTCAATCGGTCCACCTGCGCCATCGCCTCGTCGGCCTCGACCACGACCGCGGGGTCCGAGTGCACGGACAGCTCGTCGAGCCGGAGACGGACGGCCGTGAGTCGGCTGCGGAGCTGATGGGAGACGTCCGCGACGAGCGCGTGCTCGCGCTGCAGCCGTCCCGCGATCTCGACGGTCGCGGAGTCCAGGACGTCGGAGACACGGTCGAGTTCGGGGATGCCGTGACGCCGGGGGTCGGGCCGGAAATCGCCCTCCGCGAGCCGGGCCGCCCGGTTGGCGACATCCCGCAGTGGGTCGGCGAGCCGCTTCGCCGTGACGTAGGCGACCACGGTGCCCGCGGCGATGGACACGAGCACCAGCAGCGCGACGGCACCGACCGCCTGCCGTTGCTGGGTGCGCATCTCGTCGGACGGCACCTCGAGACGCAGCGAACCGGATGTGCCCATCGCGAGAGATTCCACGAGGGGCGACCGCACGGACGATTCGCCGATGTCCACTCGCGCTGCGCCGTCCTCGGTGGTCGGATAGACCACCACCAGGCGGCCCCCGGCGGGCGTCAGCAGACGCAGGGAGTTCGTGTCGAGATCACCCTCGACGACGCCGTTGACGCCCTCCTGGGTGATGATCTCCGTCGCCATCCGATCGAGCCGGACCTGGAGATCGCTCCGGTTGAAATCCTCGACCCACAACCACGCCGTGTAGATGAGCGGCACACCGAGCAGCAGTGCCGTCAGGATCACGACTGCGAGGATCGACTGGAGAATTCTGCGGCGCACTACCCCGCCTAGTCGGTGTTGATGCGGAAGCCGACGCCGCGGACCGTCGCGATGCGACGCTCGGCGGCGGGGCCCTCGTCACCGATCTTCCGGCGAAGCCACGACATGTGCATGTCGAGTGTCTTCGAGCCGCGCAGTTCCACGTCGCCCCAGACCTCCGCGAGGATGGTGTCGCGGGACACCACCTGCCCGGCGTGCTCGAGCAGCACCCGGAGAAGCTCGTACTCCTTGTTGGCGAGGGCGATCTCGGTGCCGTTCACGAGCACCCTCCGGGCCGCCGGTTCGAGCCGGATGCCGCCGACCTCGACGACGGAATCCTCGCCGCCACCGCGACGGCGCAGCAGGGCGCGCACCCGTGCCATCAATTCCGCCAACCGGAACGGCTTGCCCACGTAGTCGTCGGCGCCCGCGTCGAGTCCGACGACGAAGTCGACCTCGTCGGTGCGTGCGGTGAGCATGAGCACCGCCAGTTCCGAACTGTGGGCGCGTACCTGCCTGCACACCTCGAGTCCGTCCATCCCCGGGAGTCCGAGGTCCAGGATCAACAGGTCGTACGCTCCGTCGAGCGCCTGCTCCAGCGCTGCCGGGCCGGTCTGCTCGATGGTGACGTCGTATCCCTCCCGGCCCAGTGCCCGCGACAGCGGGGCGGCAATGGCTTCGTCATCTTCGGCAAGCAATACAGCAGTCACCTCCACAGCGTACGGACGTGCGCAGACGGCCGTGACCGGTTACCAGCCTTTGCCGGTGTCGGCGTCGCCGCGCGGGTCGTCACGCTCCCGTTCGCGGTGGAGATCCATCGCGTCGAACACCTGGTGATAGAGCAGCGAGTGGACGCGCTGCACGTCGGGGATGTCGTCGAATTCCAGTGGATCGTCCGAGGACGACACGATCACCAGCGTGCCGGTGCGGAGCATCCGGTCGAGGAGGCCGTGCCGGAACTGGACGTTGCTGATGCGCCCCATCGGAATGTCGATCCCGGTGTGGGTCATCACACCCTGGCGGATGAGAACACGCCGGTCGGTGACGATGAAGTGGGTGAACTTCCAACTGAGAAACGGCGCGACACAGCGCCATACGACGAGCCCCAGCCACACCACGAGGACGACGACGAGCACGACGTTCAGCGCGGAGCCGTCCAGCTTGTTCTCGGCGAATCCCGCCGCGAAACCTGCCACGGCCGTCGCCAGCAGAAACGTGACGGCGGGGAGCAGCAGCATCTTCCAGTGTGGATGACGGTGAAGCAGCAGTTCCTCGTCCTCGGCGAGGGCGTCCTCCGGATATCCCATGCGAAGAGTGTGCCTCTATCGCATGCGGCTGAGCACTATCGGGGTGATGACGATGATGATGCCGTACAGCACCATCCACACTCCGACCACGATCACGAACACCTCGAGCGACAGTTCGGGCTGCAGGAGGACGAAGCCCCCGGCGATGACGCTGATCACGCCGAGCACGATGGTCAGCCCGCGATCCGCGACCGAACCCGAGGCGCCTTCCACGATTTCGAGGACACCTCGGAACACCCACCACGCACCGACGACGAGCGCGATGATCACGACGGTCTGGAGGGGGCTCCTCAGCACGAGGAACGCCAGAAGTATTGCCAGGGCGCCGGATACGCCCACCAGGGTCCGTGCAGCTCCCCCGGCCTCGACGTCGGCGAACGCCCGGATGATCTGGACGATCCCGAAGCCGAAGAACTGGATGGCGATCAGGACGGCCAGCACCGTGAGCGTCACGTGCGGCCATACGAGCACCGCGATGCCGAGACCCAGGGTGAGCAGACCGAGCACCACCGTGAGACCGGTCAACGTGCGCCGGGCTGCGGTGACGGAGGACTCCGGAATTGAGGTACTCATGTACCACAGTGTGGCACTACTCGGTGCGCACCGGGCGTAAATGTGTGATGTCACCTGCGGCGACGGCGATCGTGCCGGGCTGGCCGTCGGGGGCGATCACGACCCGGCCCTCCGCGTCGACGTCCGTTGCGATGCCGATGAGTTCACGCCCGCCGGGCAGTTCGGCGCGCACTCGCTGGCCGAGCGTGCCGCAGCGGGCACGGTAGGCCTCGGCGAGTTCCGTGACGTCCCAGTTGGAGTCGTGCCATTGCTGCCAGCGATCGGCGATGGCGCGCAGCACCGCCCGCACGAGGGTGTCGCGGTCACTGACCTCGGCGCCCTCGAGGACGAGCGACGTCGCATGCTCGACGGGCAGTTCGTCTCTCGTGAGGCTCACGTTGAGACCGATCCCGACGACCACCGCCGGATCCGGTGCCGTGGCGGACACCTCGGCGAGGATGCCGGCGACCTTGCGGCCGTCGATGAGCACATCGTTGGGCCACTTGAGTTCCGCGGGAACCTTGGCGGCGGCGCGGAGCGCGTCGACGACGGCGACACCGGTCAGCAGGGGCAGCCACCCCATGTCCTGGACGCTCATCCCCGGCATCGTCAGCAACAGGGAGACCGCGATCTGCGCCTGCGGCGGACTCACCCAGGCGCGTGAGTGGCGGCCCCGGCCGCTGCCCTGGAATTCGGCGAGCAGCACGTGCCGGTCGCAGTTCGACGTCGCGGCCCGCGCGAGAAGATCGGCGTTGGTGGACCCGGTCTCCTGCACCACGTCGAGCCGCGCCCAGAACCTGCGGGTGTCGCTGTCGTCGTCACCGCGGACGAGCGCCGCGCGCAGATTGTCGGCGTTGAGAGGGGGTCGGTTCAGGTCGGTCCACATCACCACAGCCTAGGACGAGCTGGAAAAGGTACTGGTCAGTAGCCGGGTCCGGGCAACCCGCCGCCTGACCACCTCCCTTGGCAGAAGCTCGTCGGCTCTCGTTAAGCTGACCTGTCATGACCACTGTTCAGGAGCCGAGCGCGGCGGATTCGGCGAGTACGCCCGATATTCACACGACGGCGGGAAAGCTCGCCGACCTGCGTAATCGTCAGGCCGAGGCGCAGCACCCGAGCGGTGAAGCCGCGGTCGAAAAGGTCCACGCCAAGGGCAAGCTCACCGCCCGCGAACGCATCACCGCGTTATTGGACGACGGCAGCTTCGTCGAACTCGACGCCCTCGCCCGGCACCGCTCGGTGAACTTCGGCCTCGCCGACAACCGCCCCGTCGGCGACGGCGTCGTGACCTGCTACGGCACCGTCGACGGCCGCGACGTCTGCGAGTGCTCCCACGACGCCACCGTCTTCGGCGGCTCCCTCTGCGAAATATACGGCGAAAAAATTGTCACGGGCATGGACCTCGCCCTCAAGACCGGGCGCCCCCAGATCGGCATCAACGAAGGGGCCGGCGCCCGCCTCCAGGAAGTCGTCGTCTCCCTC
>NZ_JBFUGT010000188.1:0-12427 GCF_056402775.1 Rhodococcus sp. P3_B8 | reverse complement strand
CGGCTTGGTTGATGGTGCCCGCGTCGAGAAGTGCTTTTGCGTCGGCGATCTGTTCGGCAGCCGACTTCCCGGCTACCTCCCTGATGTAGTGGTCGGTCGCCTGCTTCGCCGCGCTCTGCGCGTCGAGTTGCCGTTCCGCCATGCCGGGGCCCCGGGCGATGAGGTAGACGAACACACTGAGGTACGGCAGCACGATCAGGAAGATGATCCACAGAGTCTTGCTGAGACCGGACATGCCGCGGTCTCGGAACAGATCACCGAGGACGTGAAACAGGATCATCAGGTAGGCGACGAACGCGAACACCATCAGCGTGTACCAGATCAGTTCCCAAAATGAATCCAACATGGTGTGACTCCCTTCGAGTGCGGCAGCCCCGCATGTGAGCTGCCTGGGTGCGGAGCGGTTCTCAGATGTGCCCGCTACCAGGCAAGCATCCACCTCCCGGGGCCTGTCGTCGCTGGTTTCTGCGCAACTCACGCTCGCGGGCGCAGCCTGTGCGATCACGGCCATCGAGGCGAGTGCGGTGTCTCTGCGCCACACCAGTTGACGAAGGAAAGAACTCGGCCCCACCTCGGGGGGCCGGCACACACCATGACCTCTCTGACTCGCGGAGCGAACAGCCCGATCGACACGGCAACCACGACGGTGGAGGTGACCAGCGCCCGGCAGGGAACGGTCGATCTGTTCGTCTTCCAGCTCGGTGCCGATTTGAAGGTGCGGACGGACGCCGATCTGGTGTTCTTCAACAACCCCACCTCTCCTGAGATTGCGGTTACTCTCGCCGGCGGCCGGGTGACGCTGAACCTTGCCACTGTCCCCGCGGCGATCGACACCCTCGCCGGCCGTGGCGCTGGATGAGAATGTGCCCGGCAGCCTTGCCCAGGTGCCGGGGCTGGCCGTGACGGTAACCCAGACGGGCGGTACCTCGTTCGAGATCCCGGCGGAGGGCCTGACCACCGAGCGGTCGGCGGTGCTGCTGGAGGTGTATCGGGCGCAACGGGTCCTGGAAGGTGCGTAACCGGTCGGCCGGCTGGAGCGGGGGACTCGGCGCCCTGGTCACCGCGCACGGTGTGAGCGTTGATGAAACCCCGCGCAGACACCCACACCCGCGCAGACACAAAGACTCGCACAGGCACCCGCACCGCCCAGTCGGCTTCCGCCTCGGCGACCGTAGACGGCGACAGTGTGCGGACGGTTCCCGGTGAGGGTACGCTTTCGCTGGCAGAGCGGGAGAAGCTGAACCTTTAGAAACGTGCGGTCGCGAAAGTTCTTCTGCAGTCGGGAACACGTATGTCCATCTGCACGGTCGGCACGGTGGCAGCGATTTCGATGTGATCGGCGGCGCCAACAACGAGATCCCGATCATGGAAGAGATCATCGGCACCCTCGACAAGACCGCCGCGGTCCCGACTTTGGTGTTGTTCTTCACCGACGGCGGATTCCACGTGAGGGCGCAGATCACGACACTGATGCGGACGGCGTCGGCGTTGCCGGCGTTCTGGCAGTTCATCGGCATCGGTAAGTCCAGCTTTGGTGTCCTCGAAAAGCTCGACAAACTGACCGGCCGACTGGTCGACAACGCCGTGTTCTTCGCGGCCGAGAACGTCGACACGCTCAGCGACGCGGCCCTGTACGAGTTGCTGCTGAGTGAGTACCCGGACTGGTTGCGTGCGGCACGGCAGGCCCGCGTTCTCAGCTGAGTCCGACTCGTCTGGAGAACCGTGGCGGGATCGTCATCCGACGGACCGCGCTTGTCCGCACGGCGAGCGTGCCTGCAGGACTTTCGCCGGTGATCCAGCGCCACTCGATGTGCAAAAGACAGATGCTAGGGAGTCGGCCTCGTGGCTGGAAAGCCCGGGTGGGCGTACAGCGTCAGCGTGGTCGGGCCGCGTGGCCCTGCTCTTGATGCCGTTTCGTAGCGGGCGCCTGCAGGGAGGGGGCGGGGGGATGGGTGGTTCACCGGCCGGCCGACTTCCTTGGAGGGGTGCACCCGTCACTTCGCGCACCAGACCATCTACAGGCTTTGATCAGTGCTCCACAATGGCCACGGGCCTTGGAGAGTCACGATGACCGGGTGCGACTGACTTGAATGAGTGAGGGCGGAGCCTTTCGGGTTCCGCCCTCACTTTAGTGTGGTTCGGGTCAGCGACCGGGTATCGGCAGGCACAGCGATTCGGTGCACGCTTCGGTCGTGCCGCCGCGGGTGATGGTGGTGACGGTGTTGTCGGAGCTGGTGACGTAGGCCTGGGTGCCGACGGGGGAGACGGTGACGCCGCCGGTGATCGCGCCGATGAGAAGATTGGCGATCTCGGTGTTGGTGGCGGTGTCGAAGACTGCGACCCCGCCGCCCTTGGAGTCGATGACGTACTGGGTGTTTCCGTCGCCGGTGACGGCCGCGCCGCCGAGGGGCCCTTGACCGGAAAGCGTGTGCTGACCGGGTTGGTGGCGGCATCGTTCACGAACACCTCGGCGCCGCTGCGGACGCACGGGATCTCGTCGCTCGAGGGTGCGGTAGGAAGATTGTGCAGTTCGGGTTAGCAGGCTTTTCGGATCGGGGTACGGAGGGTTCCGAGCCGCTCGACCTCGACTTCGACCTCATCGCCGTCGATGAGTAGCCAGGGCGGTTGGCGGACGTATCCGACGCCGGCTGGTGTTCCGGTGACGAGGACGTCACCGGGGTTGAGTGTCAACGTTTTGCTGATGAAGGACAGCAGTTCCCCGACGTCGAAGATCAGAGATGTGGTGTTGGCGTCCTGAACGGTGGTGCCGTTGACCCGCGTCTGGACTCGTAGTCCGTCTCGGAGATCTCCTACCTCGTCCGCGGTGACCAGTGGTCCGATCGGGCCGCTGTTGTCGACGTTCTTTCCGAGGGTCCATTGGCTGGTGATCTTCTGGGCGGTGCGCGCGGTGAGGTCGTTGAAGGTGGAGTAGCCGAGTACCGCTCGGCGGGCGGTATCGGGGTCGGCGTCGTCGAGTCGGGTGCCGACGTAGGCGGCGACTTCGACTTCCCAGTCGAGTCCGGGTTCGTTGGTTGGAATCGTGACCGGCACCCCGGTGACGCTCAGTGATGTGGTCCATCGGCCGAAGATGGTGGGGTATTGCGGTGCGGTGTAATTGGTTTCGTCCGTGGGTGCGTAGTTTCCGCCGACGCACAGTACCCGGGCGGTATCGGGCACCAATGGGACCTCGATGACCTCGGAGCGCGATACACCCATTCCGTTCGCTGAATCGGCTCTCCTCAACGCCTCGAGGGGGTCGGCCCAGAACGACGCTGTATCGGCGATCTCGATCACCCGATCGTTTTCGACCCGGCCGACTGTCGTGGTTCGGGTCCGCGGATTCTGGACGCCTATCAGTTTCATCGGTTGTGCTGTCTCTCTTGATCTCGATGTTGATGACATGGAATGTGTATGTGGAACCCAGGAACCTGGCTCAGGGGCGCCGATTTGGTTGTCCCTGCATCCTGGGGTCAGCGGGTGACCGTTCCGGCCGCGGCCGTGATCGATCCGAGCGCACTGCGCCCCGGAAGCCCTTCCCAGTCGCCCTGAGTTGCAACCGACGTGGCCGCTACCGTGGCGGCCGTCGTCCTGGGTGTGTGTTCGTCGTGGCCATCGAGTAGGGCTGCGAGGTAGTCGGCGGCGAATGAGTCTCCGGCGCCGACCGATCCGCGGTGACTACCGCGGTGGTGGGGCCGTAGTCACACAGCGCGCCCGCCAGATCCTCGGCCTTGATGGTGGCGCCGGTGATCATTCGTGCTTTGTCTTCGCCGGCGAAGACGATGTCGGCCGACGCGGCGGTGAGTTCCCGGAGGACTTCGGTGGCCTGGTCGGCCGGGCCAGAGCCGGGCCCGGTAATTGGCATCGAAGGTGACGGTGCCGCCGGCGTCGCGGACGGTGCTGATGGCAGTGCGGATGGCGCCGGCTGCGCTGGGAGAGTGCGGGTGTGATCCCGGTGAGGGTGCAGTATGCGGCAGTTGTCGAGCAGTGTGGCGGGAAGGTCGTCCGGACATAGGCGGGATTCGGCGGATGCCCTCCGGTAGTGGTGGACTCGGCGGACGCCGGCGGCGCGGTGTTATGTGAGTATCAGTCCGGTCGGGGCGCGCGGTCGGTCACCGGCTCATCCCGACCGCGAGGGCGCCGGCGTCGTGGTACGCCGCGATATCCTCGGCGCGGACCCCGCCGGTGGGCACGAGCGGGATGTGGGGCAGTGGGGCGGCGATATCGGCGAGTTTGCCGAGGCCGAGGCCGGGGCCGTGGCGCCACGCCGAGACGATCTCGGTGGGTGTGTCGGCGCCGGGCGGGGACCCGATTCCTGCGGCTCGGGCAGTCCGGATCACCTCCGGGCGTCCGAGGGTGATGTGGCGGCGGCAGTGAGACTGCCTGATTCCTGCCGTGTTTCGGGTTGACCGGGGGTGGTGTGGGCGGGAACGGTCGAGGTGGTCTCTGTTGTCATCGTGTCTTCCTGGTGGAGCCGAGAGAGGTGGATGGGTTTCACCGCTCGATCGTCACGGTGGCGCGGGGGCCGACGGTTTCGCTGACGTACCGGAGCACGGTGACGAGGGTGATCGTGGCGGCGAACATGACGTAGAACGCTGGAGACAGTCTGTTGCCGGTGGCCGCGATGAGCCAGGTCGCCACGTAGGGGGCGGTGCCACCGAAGAGGGAGACGATGATGTTGTAGGGGATGGCGATTCCCCCCGATCGGATCTGCGGCGGGAAGAGTTCGGCCATGGTGGCGGCGATCGCGCCGTCGTAGGCGGCGAGCAGCAGACCGAGGCCGACCATCGCGACCATCGCCCAGGCGAAGCTGCCCAACGACATCAGCCACAGCGCGGGCCAGGTCAGGACGATGAATCCGACGGTGCTGCCGACCAGTAGCGGCTTGCGTCCGACCCGGTCGGACAGGGCGCCCATCCCCAGTACGCCGACGGCGATCACTGACAGGCAGACGGTGGTCACCGCGAAGGACTGCACTTTCGAGAAGTGCATGCTGGTCTGCAGGTAGCTGGGCATGAAGGTCTGCAGAATCCAGTGCCCGACGCCCTTGATCACCACCAGTCCGGCCAGGGCGAGCATCGCCTTGCCGCCGGTGCGGAAACTGTCTCGCATCGGGTTCTCGGCGATCTTTCCGGCCTTTTCCAACCTGCGGAACTCCGGAGTGTCTTCGAGCCTCAGACGCAGGTACATGCCGATCACACCGAGCGGCAGTGCGATCAGAAACGGCAGCCGCCAGCCCCACGAGGTCATCGCATCGTCGCCGAGTATCGCGGTCAAGGTCAGAACGAGTCCGGAGCCGAACACGAACGCGGCGAAACTGAAGGTGCTCGAGAAGCTGGTGTAGTAGCCGCGCCGGTTCTTGGGGGCGTATTCGAACAGCAAGGTGACCGCGCTCGACGTCTCACCGCCGGCCGCGAAGCCCTGGACCAGGCGGGCGACGACGAGCAGCAGGGGCGCGAACATCCCGATCGACGCGTAGGCGGGGATCAGGCCCATGGAGAAGGTGGCCAGTGAGGTGATGATGACGATCATCGCCAGGACCCGTTGTCGGCCGATGCGGTCGGCGAGCGGCCCGAAGAACAGTGCGCCGAGCGGGCGGACGACGAACCCGGACGCGAATACCGCGAAGGTCGCCAGCAGCGCGGCGGTGGGATCACCGGCGGCGAAGAAGTTCGCTGCGATGATCGTCGAGAGGGTGCCGTAGATGCCCATGTCGAACCACTCGACGAAGTGGCCGACGCCGGCACCGATCAGCACCTTCCGCGGGGAAGAGTCCTTTGTCCGGGCCGAAGTGGTAGTGGAATCATCCGTATTGGTGACCGTGGCTTGTTCTGACATTGCGACCTCATTGTCTGTCGAGGATTAGTGGTGTGGGAGCGAAGCGGCGGGGCGAGGATGTCCATCGGCCCAGTTGTCGCATGGCGATCTCGTCGGGGTTCGCCGTTTGGTCGATGCACTCTCCAACAAGGGAGAAGGTATGGCGCGCAACAAGAGTCCGGCACAGCTCGATACGGCGTAACGGTGTTGTCGCCGCGTTTTCAGGCCCGACGGGCGCCGATGAGTTCCGGCCGGTGCCCGGTCGGGTGATGAGGCTTTCTCGGTCCGCCCGACTGAGGTCAGGACACCACTCGTGAGGGAGTGTGTACCGGTCCCAAATACCCCAGTCCGACACCGACCGCATCGGCGGCCTCGACGATCATTCGGCCCAGTTTGGCTTCGCGTTCGTCGAGGGCAATCGTGGACAGCGCACCGGATAGCGAGATCGCCGCGATGACCTCGCCGGTGTGATCTTTTATCGGCGCGGCAATGCAGGCCCGGCCCAGGGCGAGTTCCTCGACCTCGGTGGAGTATCCCCGTTCGGCCACCGCGGACAACTCCGCCTCGAGTGCCTCGTGTGTGGTGATCGTGCGGGTGGTGAACGATTCCAGCGGATCCGGGCCGAGTAGCTCAGCTCGTTCCCCGGCGGTGGTACCTAGCAGCAGGCTCTTGCCCATCGCGGTCGCGTGCAGCGGGTTGCGCTGCCCCATCAAGGAGTACGACTTCTGCGCCAACTGGCCCTCGACGTTGAGCAGGTAAAACAGTTCCGCTCCTCGTCGCACCGACACATTGACGCCCAGACCGAGTTCCCACGCCAGTTGCTGGGCAGCCGGACGCGCCTGCCGATAAATCGGATCGTTATTGAGTGCGACACCCGCCAGGGTGAGAACCGCCGAGCCCAGTTCGTAGAGCTGACTGATCGGATCGCGCCGGACCAGTCCGGCCGATTCCAGTGTGGCCAGCAGCCGGGACGTCGTCGAGACACCCAGACCGACCTGGGCGGCCACATCGGAGACCCGAAGCGTGGGCCGACCCAGGCTGAACGCATTGAGCACGGCCGCGGCCCGCTCGACACTCTGATTACCGCCAGTTTCGGAAGCCATGAGTGAATTATGCGCAGCGCTTGCACATTTTGCAAGGCCCATGCAAAATTCGTTCCACGTGAACCCGATAGTGAAGGAAACCCTTCTCGATGCGCATCACCGACGTCACCACCTATGTTCTGAAACTCTCCGGCCAACAGGCCTACCTCGGCCGCATGGAGGACGGCAGCGAACTGACCGAAACCCGCGGATATGTCGTCCGGGAGCCCTGGCGCAGTCTGTATTCCGGCCGGTACGAGACCATGCTGGTCCGGATCACCGCCGAGGACGGCACCACCGGCTGGGGTGAAACACTCGCCCCGGTCGGCCCGGAGGTATCGGCCGCGGTGGTCGACACCATGCTCGCCGGCTGGCTCCGTGGGCGGGAGATGACCGGTGTCCGGCCCCTGTGGTTCGGGCTACGCGATCTGATGCGTGAGCGCGGGCACCTCGTCGGGCACCAAGCCGACGCCCTGGCCGCGGTCGACATCGCCCTGTGGGACCTGCAGGGCAAACTCACCGGCCTCTCCGTCGCGCAGCTGCTGGGCGGGGCCACCCGCACCACGGTCCCCGCCTATATCTCGGGGCTGGCGCGTTCCACCGATGAGGAGCGCGCCGCACTCGCTGCGGACTGGGTCACCCAAGGAGCCACGACCGTCAAACTGGCCCTGGGCAAGGGAATCGCCACCGACCTGGCGACCTACGACGCGGTCGCGGACGCAGCCCCCTCGCTGGCGATCGCGGTGGACGCCCACTGGGCATACCGGATCGGTGAGGCCGTCGAACTCGGCCGAGAACTCGACCGTCGCCACGCCCTGTTCTTCGAAGCACCCCTGGCGCCCGAGGATGTCGCCGGGCATCGCGAACTCGCAACCAGGATCACCACCCCGGTCGCCGTCGGTGAGGCGCTGCGGACTCGGTACGAATTCGCGGACTGGCTCGAACGGCGGGCGCTGCGCCTCGCGCAACCCGACGTGGCCCGCACCGGTATCACCGAGGCCATGGCCATCACCGAACTCGCCTCGGCAGCCCACGTCCCCGTCGCGTTTCATCACTCCGTCGGACTCGGGATTTCCCTGGCCGCGGGTATCCACGTTTCCGCTGTCAGCCAGGACACCCCCTTCTTCGAGTACCAGCCCGACACCATCCCGGTAGCACAAAGCATCCTGCGCACCCCATTGGTCGCCGGACCCACCGGATTCGAAGTGCCCACCGGCCCCGGACTGGGTATCGACATCGACGCCGACCACATCGCCACCCTCGCGAAGGAGAACTGACCATGCCCACCCCGACCGGTCTGATTCCCATCCTGGCCACCCCGTTCACCGCCACCGGTGAATTGGACGTGCCGTCCCTGCGTTCGCTGGTCGAATTCCAACTCGCCAGCGGCGTCGACGGCGTCGCCGTATTCGGCATGGCCAGCGAGGGTTTCGCACTGACCACGGCGGAACGCGCCATCATTCTGCGCGAGGTCCGCGACCTCATCGGCCCGAACATCCCGATCATCGCCGGCGTCAACGGTGGAAGTACCGTCACCGCGCTCGAACAAGCACAGGCCGCCGCCGACGGCGGCGCCGATCAGGTGATGGTCTTGCCACCGTGCCCCACCAAACCCAGCCCTGCGCAGGTCATCGAGTTCTTCTCCGAGGTCGCCGCCGGAGCGGGAATCCCGGTGATGATCCAAGACGCGGCCGGGGTCACCGGAGTCACCATCGAGGTCGGTGCGGTGAGCGAGCTCGCCGGGGTCGACGGCATCACCTCCATCAAGGTCGAAACACCGCCGACACCGCTGAAGATCGCCGCAATCCGCGAACACACCGATCTGACCATCCTGGGCGGACTCAACGCGCAATCGCTGATCGAGGAGTACGACAACGGCGCAGTCGGCACGATGCCCGCGTGCGAATTCTCCGACCTGCTCCGCCCCATCCTTGACGACCTCGGCGCAGGTCGCCGCGACGAAGCCCGCACAGCATTCACCCGCCTGCTCCCCCTCATTCACCTCGGTGTCCGACCCGGGATGGCCTGGGCAGTGCACAAAGAGGTGCTGTTACGGCGCGGCATAATCGCATCCTCGGCGGTCCGACTCCCTGCCCGTCCCCTCGAACCCATCACCGAAAAAGCTCTCACCGAAATCCTCGACGACCTCGTCCTGCCAGCCTGGTCACGCGGAATCCGCTAGCCACCGCACGGGCCTATCTGTTGGCGAGTTGCCGCGAGCAGCCCCTGATCGAGATTTCCGGCCATCTTTCTTCCAACGCCTGGAAATTTCTCGAACTGGGCCACCCTCTGCTGACGGTGGTCCTCCCGACAGTTCATGGATCACCATCAGCGGCTTCGTGGCCAGTGGGGCGCGGAGTATCGCGAAAGTTCCCTCGATGAATATGTTGCGGATGTCGCCGATGACGGATTCATCCTTGCCGTGCTGCGGTCACCATGGCGCGAGAAGCCTTCCGTTGTCGTCGTCATGGGGGACGACCGCAGGATCCCGTGTGCCCACCCGAGCCTCGCTTGACGATCCTCACCTGCAGAACCGTTGAGGGATCGGTTACGGAACGACACCGCCCAGGCACGGACGACTACCTCGTCACAGGGAGCTGTTCGAGGCGGTTCCGCGCGTCCACCAGGTGCGCTGAGTGGGCTCGCACCGAGAGTCGATTGCCGTTGCGAGCCCGGTCGGTGGACATCCGACGGGTTAGGCTGCAGCCGTGTCGAGAGCAGTGTGGTGGGCCTTGGCTCTGGCCGCGTTGGCGTTCACCGCGGATGTCGGGACGTCGTGGTCAATTGCTGAGGTGTCGTTGTCGTGCTCGAAGATTGGCGAGAGCCAATCCTATTTTCGGTGCGATGACCGTATCGTCCACGTGCTGGGGGTATGGCCGCTGGTCGGTCTGGCACTGTTGCTCGCGGCACCGCCTGTGGTGGCGGCATTGGCAATGCGAAAGTGGGTTTCCTGGTTGGCCGTCGCGGCACTCGTGGGTTTGTCAATCGCCGGGCTGGAGAATTGGGCGTCTACCTCCTACTGGGGATTGCTTCTGTTCGCTGTTCCCTTGGCGGTCCTTGGATCAATCACCGCGACGTTCCAGCGAACTCTCCCGCGTCCAGCGACGTCAGGGCGTGGTTCTGCCGCGACGGTGTAAAGGCCGTGCTGGAGACTCCCCGGCGCGACACATTTTTTCAGACACGCTCTAGATCCGGAACAAAGCTGCAACGGTCCGCGCACCGCTGGCTGCGAAACCACTGACAGTGATCCACGAACTGTCGGGGGGACCACCGTCAACAGGAGATGGACCTGATCGATGAATTTCCAGACGCTGGATAAAAGATGGCCGGAAGTTTCGATCAGGAGCCGCTCGTGGCCAGGGAACGGCTATCGGCACCGGATGACGATCCGCTTGTGGGATGGGCTGGGCACTCACCATTCGGCCGATCCAAGCCGCTCAGCACTCCGCTACCGGACGCCGATGATCGTCGGATCGTCGGCTGAGCCGCGTCAGCATTACAGTGCGAAGGCCAGAGGTCCTGCAGCGGGTCTGACAAACTTTCGGAGATGGCAACAATCAAGTCGCACAATCTCCGGTCGCGCTGGTCAGTGATCGTGCTCACCAGCGGGTTCGGTGTACTAGCGGGGCTTATGTCTACCGTCGCGTGGAGGTGGATGAATTCGCCGCGTTTCAGTACGTTCGAGGCAGGGATCGCGATCTATTCCACCGCGCGTCTACAGGATCCCTGGATACCGTCCCTCGCTACTGTGGGCGGCTTCTTCTGTGTTGTCGGCGCCGTACTGGGGGCATTGGTCGGAGCTGTTCTCGCGTGGTTGGGATGGAACACCTCTCGTGACAAGGACACGGGTGCTGGCGCCCTCATGGTGTTGTTTACTGTTTTCGGATTGGCGCTCGGCTTGCTTGCTGCCGTCGCGATACTTGCCCTGCCCTTTGGGTTTCCGGCGAGCTTACTTCCCGAGAGTCTGACTGAGATCTCCGCCGTCCAGTTCCGGGCAGCCGATATGATCTGGTGGCTACTACCGATCGTGGGTGCTGCGATAGGGACTGGAGTAGCTGGACTGGTTTCCCTCAGCGGGTGGAAACTTCGCCATGAGAAATGATTCCGCTGGACCGGCCGCACCGGTGGACGATCACCGACCGGTCACTGAATCGATCGGTTGCGGTCGGATGCGCATACGCTCGATAGATGGTGCGCACGGTGGTGTTCGATCCGACTGAGCGGGAACTTTTCGATGACCAGCGGCAACGGTTCGGCTGGACGCTCCTGCAGACAGGGTTCGTGTTCCGGTACGCCGCTCGGTTCCAACTCGATAGCGCGTGCAAGCGACTCGCAGGCCTCGGCTACCTGGTGCATGAGTTCGACGCTCAGGAATGGGCCTGCGTTGAGGACATGCACACCGCGTTCGCGGCATCGATGTCGTTCCCGGACTACTACGGAAAGAACCTCGATGCGTTCGGCGACGTCCTCAGCGATGTCGCGACCTTCGGCTACGGCAGCGACCCTGCGACGGCGGGCACCGTCCTCGCGATCGCGGACTTCGACGTGCTGCTGCAGATCGGCCATCGCACCGGCCGGAAGGTCCTGGAGATCTTCGCACGGCAGGCACGCCTGGCGGCTCTCTATGGGCACCCCATGCTGTGCTTGGTCGAGACAACTGCTTCGGATCTCGGGCCGGTTGGAGGCACCGACGTCTACGCAGGCACGGTATGGGACACACCTCCGGACCCGCCGGATCCCTTCGACGAAGCCGACGTTCTCGAATTCGGATTCCAGATTTATGCCACGCAGGGTGAGGCCGCCGACTATGTGTCCGCACTCGACCGAGTGATCGCACCCGTTCTCGCCGGGACAGGTCGGTGGCAGATCCTCGACCCCACACTCGCATCGGAGAATGCAGTCCGCTTGCGCCAAGAACATCCCAGCTCACGACAACATCTTGGCCAGCAACTCTGGGACGTCTTCGTGGGTGTCCGCGGCGTGGGGGATGCCATGGTGCTCGGTGAGGAGGTCTTTCACGCCGTCGAGCGGGCGGGCATGCTCTTCGAGCAGATGTCGCAGATCTTGTACAACAACGGCTACCAGGAAGCGGCCTTCGAGAAGTATCAGGAGTTGGCCGACTTCCCGAACGGCTGAATGGCCACCGCGAATCTGACTCGCAAGGGGAGCGTTCCCCGCTCACTGATTTTCGATTTCTCGGGGCACGCAAATTGGATGGCTATCCTTTCAGCCCGTTCCCGAGAATCACACAGATACGCATATCTTTCTGAACGAGACGGCTCGACATCACTCGGATCAGAGTGACTCGGTCCACCACCGGCTACAGTCGGTTCTGAAGCGGAAATCTCGAAGTCGCACATCGTCGGTATGGCACACCAATATTGTGGACCGCCAAATTGATTCGAGCTGGTTCTGCCTGAAACTCGATGCGGAATGAGTTTGGAACTCCGGGAGGAATCGTGTCGGCCTGCCGAGATCGGTGATGGGTTGGGCACGTGAATTGGCGGTTCGGGTGAGCTTTTTGATTACCG
>NZ_JBFUGT010000187.1:0-12429 GCF_056402775.1 Rhodococcus sp. P3_B8 | reverse complement strand
GCCCGGTCCGCATCACCCTGTTCGTCGGCGCCGTGGTCGCGCTCCTCGCCGCCTTCTTCCCGATGGGCACGCTCGAGGAGATGGTGAACATCGGCACCCTCTTCGCGTTCGTCCTCGTCTGCATCGGCGTCATCATCCTCCGCCGTACGCGTCCCGACCTGCCCCGCGGATTCCGCGTTCCGCTGGTCCCGCTCGTCCCCATCCTCGCCGTCCTGGCCTGCGGATGGCTGATGCTGAACCTGTCGGTCGAGACCTGGATCCGGTTCCTCGTCTGGATGGCCCTCGGCGTCGTCGTCTACCTCGCCTACGGCCGGCGCAAGTCGGTCCTCGGACAGAAGCTCGCCGCCCAGGCCGGCCCGCCCGAGGAGGAGAACATCCCGGAACTCGTCCAACGCTGATCTCGAACGAAAACGACTGCGCCGCACTCCCGATCCGGGGGTGCGGCGCAGTCGTGTATGCACGAGACGCTCAGATGAGCGGGTTGGCACCGTTCAGGAAGATCCACACGCAGACACCGGCGGCGACGCCCAGGATCAGCGCCGCGAACGACCCGATGAACGGGCGCGTCGCCCAGCCCCGGCGGCCGTCGAGCGAAATGCGTCCCGGCCCGGTGAGAATGATCACGCCGGCGCACACACCCAGCAGCGTCTCGTACTCGGTGCCCGCGGGCGCGAAGTACTCGAGCCCCGGTTCCGCGATCTGCCGGAACGCCCACGCATTGATCATCACGGCCAGCACCGAGGCCGCGGCGAGCGGGGTGACGAGACCGAGGATGAGCAGTGCACCGCCCGCGACCTCACCGATGGCACCCAGAATCGCGAGCAGTTTCGCTTGCTGGAACCCCGAGTTCACGAGTACCTCTTCGAACCCGTCGAGTCCCGGACCGTTCCACATCCCCGTCAGCTTCTGCAGACCGTGCACGAGTGCCGTTCCGCCGACCGCGAGTCGCAGGGCCAGCAGTCCGAGGTCCAGGGTGCCGCGGCCGATCTTCACGTCGCCCTCGCCGATCCGGTCGGTCGACGGATCGCCCGCTGTCGCCCCGAGGGACGCGCCGGAACCCGCGCCGATCACCTGGGTCGGCTGGTCCGACATGTCGGACGCCCCCGACTGCCGGTACGCGGGGATCTGCTCGGTGGGGAGTCCCCCGCCGCGCGCATCGCCGTAGTCGAGTTCGTCGTCGGTGTGCGGCAGACGCTGCCCCGCGGAACCGGATGTCGGCGTGGCCGACGGAAAGCGCTCGGTGGGAAGGTCGTAAGGGCTCGAGACCTTGCCGTAGCCGGGTGAGGCGCTCTGGTCGGCAGCACCCTGGTCCGACGACTCGCTGGGGTCTTTCCGCATGTCAGTCACACCGTCAAGCCTAGGTCGACCGGCCGGACATCGCTGGTAGGCGGAACCGGCGTGGCGGCGACCTCGCACTCTTCCGTAACGTCTCCATCATGATGGTGGGTGGGCGGCGCCGCACGGCGTCCCGCAAGATGGCGATGTCCGCACTGTGCGTGACGGCGGTCCTCGCCGCCGGATGCGCGAAATTCGACGACTCCGCGTCCTCCCCCTTCACACCCGAGCCGACCGGTGCCTCGGGCGCCGAGGTGGAACCGGAGAACCCGCCGCCGTCCACGACGACCACCCCGCCGCCGAGCGGTCCGCTGGGACCGTGCCAGGATCCGGACCCCAGCGTGATCGCCACCTGCCTCGACACCACCGGCGGACTCGTCGTCCTCCCCGACGGGGCCACCGCCCTCGTCGCCGAGCGCCGGACCGGACGCATCCTGCAGGTCGCCCAGGGGCAGACCCCCAAGGAGATCGCGCACGTCGACGTCGACGGCAGCACGGACGGCGGACTCCTCGACATCGCGCTGTCGCCGAGTTTCGTCGAGGACAACCTCATCTACGCCTACGTCACCACCCCGACCGACAACCGGGTGGTGCGGATCGCACCGGGAGACTCCGCCAAGGAGGTTCTCGGCGGGATCCCGCGCGGCGGCGCGGGAAATGCGGGTTCGCTCGAATTCTCGGGCGACGAACTGATGGTCCTGACCGGCAACGCGGGCAACGCCGCCGCGGCCGCCGATCCGGCGTCCCTCGCCGGGAAACTGCTGAAGGTCACCGCCCTGTCACCCGCACCGACACCGGCGCAGCCGCGCCCTCAGGTGGTGCTGTCGGGCATCGGGACCGCCGGTGGCGTGTGCGTCGACCCGGGTGTGGCCGTGTGGGTCACCGATCGCACCCCCCTGGAGGATCGGCTGCTGCGGGTCAGCGCCGACGGAGCCGTGTCGTCGCCGGTATGGACGTGGCCGGAGCGGCCCGGCGTCGGCGGCTGCGTCGCCGCCGGTGACGTCGTGGCGGTGTCACTGAGCACCGCGAAGGCGATGTCCGCACTCGCTGCCGACCCCGGCACGGGAGCCGTCACCACCGCCCCCGGTGTCATCGTCCAGGACCGGTACGGCCAACTCGGCGGCGCCGCGCTCGGACCCGACGGTCTCATCTGGGTGAGCACCGTCAACAAGACCGGCGGTCAGCCCGGACCCAACGACGACCGCGTGATCAAGATGCCCCTGCCGTCCGGTGGCGGCGGATTCGACTGACGGCCCCCCGTCGAAACGAACGGGACGCTCGTTCGGTTGATCCGAACGAGCGTCCCGTTGGTGCAGAAGGGGTTCAGCCGCAGGCCTCGATGACCAGTTCCTTGACGCGGGCCGGGTCGGCCTGACCACGCGTGGCCTTCATCACGTCGCCGACGATCTTGCCCGCGGCCGCGACCTTGCCGCCGCGAATCTTCTCGGCGATGTCGGGGTTCGCGGCCAGAGCCTCGTCGACGGCCGCCTTCAGCTTCGTGTCGTCGCGTTCGACGACCAGCTCGGGGTGGTTCGCGACGACCTGCTCGGGGTCACCCTCCCCCTCGAGCACGTGGTCGACCACCTGGCGGGCCACCTTGTTGTTGAGCTTCCCGCTGTCGATCAGCGCGACCACCTGCGCGACCTGAGCCGGCGTGATCGGCAGCTCGGCGAGTTCCACCCCGCGGGTGTTCGCCTGCTGCGCCAGGTACGACACCCACCAGGACCGTGCGGCCTCCGGGGAGGCGCCGGCCTCGACGGTGGCGATGACGAGGTCGAGGGCGCCCGCGTTGACGAGGTCGCGCATGACCTCGTCGGACACACCCCAGTCGGCCTGGATCCGGGCGCGGCGGACCCACGGCAGCTCGGGCAGGGTGCCACGCAGCTCCTCGATCCATTCCGCGCTGGGCGCGACCGGCTCGAGATCGGGCTCCGGGAAGTAGCGGTAGTCCTCGGCGGTTTCCTTGCGGCGGCCCGGTGACGTGGTCCCGTCGGCCTCCTGGAAGTGCCGGGTCTCCTGGATCACCTCACCGCCGGCCTCCAGTACCGCGGCCTGCCGGCGCATCTCGTACCGGACCGCCACCTCGACGCTCTTGAGGGAGTTGACGTTCTTCGTCTCGGTACGGGTGCCGAGTTCGGTTGCCCCGATCGGCATCAGCGACACGTTGGCGTCGCAGCGCATCGAACCCTGGTCCATGCGGACGTCGGAGACGTCCAGCGACTTCAGCAGGTCGCGGAGCGCGGTGACGTACGCGCGGGCCACCTCGGGAGCGCGGGCACCGGCGCCGCTGATGGTCTTGGTGACGATCTCGACGAGCGGGACCCCGGCGCGGTTGTAGTCGAGCAGCGAGTGGCTGGCGCCGTGGATGCGCCCGGTCGCACCGCCGACGTGCAGCGACTTTCCGGTGTCCTCTTCCATGTGCGCGCGCTCAATCTCCACGCGCCACGTGGTGCCGTCGTCGAGGACGACGTCGAGGTAGCCGTCGGTGGCGATCGGCTCGTCGTATTGGGAGATCTGGTAGTTCTTCGGCTGATCCGGGTAGAAGTAGTTCTTCCGCGCGAACCTGCCCCAGGGTGTGATCGAGCAGTTCAGTGCGAGTCCGATCCGGATCGCGGACTCGACCGCCGCCTCGTTCACCACGGGCAGCGACCCGGGCAGACCGAGGCACACCGGGCACACCTGCGTGTTCGGCTCGGCGCCGAACTCGGTGGGGCACGGGCAGAACATCTTCGTTTCGGTGCCGAGCTCTACGTGCACCTCCATGCCGAGAACAGGCTCGTACTTGGCGAGCACTTCGTCGTAGTCGAGGAGGTCCGGAGCGTCGACAGCAGTCATGCCACAGAGTTTATGCGTCCGGTGGTTCGCCGGAAAACGCGGTCAGCCGAAAAATGCGGCCGCCTCCTCGTACCGTTCCCGCGGCACCGTCTTGAGGCGCCGGGTCGCCTCCTGGAGGGGCACGAGGTCGATCGACGTGCCGTGCAGAGCCACCATATTTCCGAAGTCGCCGCGGTGGACGGCATCGGTGGCATGCACCCCGAAGCGGGTGGCGAGCACCCGGTCGTACGGCGTCGGGGTGCCGCCCCGCTGCACGTGCCCGAGCACCGTCGTCCGCACCTCCTTGCCGATGCGGCGGACGATCTCGTCGCCGAGCTGCTGTGCGACGCCGGTGAATCGTTTGTGACCGAACTCG
This sequence comes from Rhodococcus sp. P3_B8, assembly GCF_056402775.1. Classification (NCBI taxonomy): domain Bacteria; kingdom Bacillati; phylum Actinomycetota; class Actinomycetes; order Mycobacteriales; family Nocardiaceae; genus Rhodococcus; species Rhodococcus sp. P3_B8. The sequence goes on along the minus strand of NZ_JBFUGT010000187.1, from coordinate 7,904 downwards.
TCGATACCGCCCTCACGCAGACTCATCGACTCCGGAGTCGGAGTGGCGCCCTCGGCGACGACGCAGATGAAATGCGAATCGCCGCGCTGGAAACGCTTCTTCACGAGGGAGCAGACTTCGCCGACGTCGAACGGGACCTCGGGAACGAGAGTGAGATGCGCACCGGTCGCGAGCCCGGAGTGCAACGCGATCCAGCCCGCATGCCGACCCATCACCTCGACGAGCATCACCCGCTGGTGGGATTCGGCGGTGGTGTGCAGGCGGTCGATCGCATCCGTCGCGATCGACAGAGCGGTGTCGAAACCGAACGTCACGTCGGTGCAGTCGATGTCGTTGTCGATCGTCTTCGGAACCCCGATCACGGGCACCCCACTCTCGGCGAGCCAGCTCGCGGCCGTGAGCGTGCCCTCCCCGCCGATCGGGATGAGCGCGTCGATCCCGTTGTCGTCGAGAGTCTGCCGGATCTGGTCGAGGCCGGCCTTCAACTTGTCGGGGTTGACCCGCGCGGTACCGAGGATGGTGCCGCCCCGGGTGAGGATTCGATCGATCCGGTCGTCGTTGGACAGCACGACCTTGCGATCCTCGAGCAGGCCGCGCCAGCCGTCACGGAATCCCACCACCGAGCTGCCGTATCGGCCGGCGGCGGTCCGAACCACCGCCCTGATCACCGCATTCAGTCCGGGGCAGTCTCCGCCTCCGGTGAGCATTCCGATCCGCATCCAAGCACCCCTCGTCGTCTCGTGTGGTGATGGTGGTTCTCATCACCCATCTTGCCGCTCGAACCGTGTTCAGGCACCTCGGACCGGCCGGTTTAGTCACCCAGGTGTGACGAGACCGCTCTCGTACGCCAGGACCACTGCCTGAGCGCGGTCGCGCAGATCCAGTTTCGAGAGCACCTTGCCGACGTGCGTCTTGACGGTCTGCTCGGCAACGAACAGGCGCTCCGCGATCTCGGTGTTGGACATGCCGCGGGCGATGAGTTCGAGCACCTCGCGTTCGCGGGGCGTCAGCGCCGACAGCGCGGCCGGTTTTCGGCGCGCCGTGCTGCGGCGGCTGGTCACGTCGGCGATGAGACGCCGGGTGACGGTCGGCGCGAGAAGTGCCTCGCCGTCCGCGACCACCCGCACCGCACGGATGRGTTCCTCCGCGGGCGCGTCCTTGAGCATGAAGCCGCTGGCCCCGATGCTCAGCGCCTCGTACACGTAGTCGTCGACGTCGAACGTGGTGAGCATGAGCACGCGCACCGGCGGATCGAAACCGGCCGACAGGATGATGCGGGCCGCGTCGAGTCCGTTCATCTCCGGCATACGGACGTCCATCAGGACCACGTCGGGTCGCAGACGCCGGACCTCGCTCACCGCCACCGCCCCGTCCGGAGCGTCACCGATGACACTGATGTCGGGCTGTGAGGCGAGCAGGGCTCCGAAGCCCTGCCGGACCATAGCCTGGTCGTCGGCGATGAATACGGTGATGGCCACCCAGCCAGCCTAGGCGGAGGCGACCGGGAACTCGGCGTGGACCTCGAATCCGCCGTTGTCGTGCAAGTGGGTGGTGAGTACGCCCCCGACAGCCTGCGCACGCTCACGCATACCGATGATGCCGTTGCCACCGGTCGACTCGTGCCTGGTCAGTGCGGAGACGAGACTCCGCCTCGGCGGCCCGTTCACGATCGACACCGACGCGATCGGCGACTCGTACGCGATCTTCACCTCCACCGCGGCGCCCGCCGCGTGGCGGGCCGTGTTGGCGAGGGATTCCTGCAGAATGCGGTACATCACGAGCCCGACCGACTCCGACACGAGCGTCGGGTCGCCGTCGACGTGCCAGGAGACGGGAATGCCGGCCCTGCGGCTGCCCTCGAGCAGCTCGCTGATCTGCTGAACCCCGGGCTGGGGCGCGTGCTCGGCCAGCTGGCCGTCGCTGCGCAGCACTCCGAGCAGTCCGCGCACCTCGTTCAGCGCGGCACGGCCGGCGGCTCCGATCGATTCGAACTCGGCCCGCGTCTCGTCGGACATGTCGGCGATGCGGTACGGCGCGCTCTGCGCCTGCACCACGACCATCGACATGTGGTGCGCGACGACGTCGTGCAGGTCCCGGGCGATGCGCGCCTTCTCCTCGAGGACCGTCCGGCGAGTGCGCTCGAGCTCGCTCAGCTCCTCCTGCTGTGCGAGTTGCCTGCGCGAGAGCACCAGCCACCGGATCAGCAGGCCGAAGACGACGATCGCGGTCAGGCCCACCGCCCACCCGCGGCCGTTGGTGCCCGGGGTGTCGGCGAGGAACAGCAGGACGGTGGAGATCCATGCCACACCGACGACCGGAATCGCGGCCCGCATGCTGACGGCGGCCAGCAGGGCGAGCATCACGAGGATGTGGACCACCTGCCACGGGTAGTCGTAGCCGCCCTGCAGTGCGAAGACGCGCGGAATCACCAGCGCCGAGATCGCGGAGACGGCCCAGGCCAGCGCCGGATTCGACCGGATGAGCAGGAACGGGAACGTCGCGAGCGCCGCCACGAACGGCTGGATGGGAGGACTGACCTGGTGGGTCAGCTGCAGCGTCGGCCACGCCACGGCGAACAGGATCGCCGTGACCACGACGATTGCCACGTTCAGCCACTGACCTTCGGCGGCTCTCCGGATGCGCGTCTTCGTCTTCACACTGTCGACAGTAGAAACCCTGGTCACGGAGTGTCCTCATACCCCGGGCCCATGTCGGCGTAGCCCCGGAGTATGAGATCGGGGCGCCCTCGCACCACGAAGCCAGGAATCGAACCGGTCTCCGGGGTGATGTGGCTGCGCAACACGAATTCATAACGTTCTCGTCATGCGAAAGACGGGGACACGGAGAACGACTTGGGCCGCGGTGGCGTGCGCCGCAACCGCACTACTGACCACGACAGGATTCGCAGGCACCGGCGCGGCGAGCACACCCCGGCACGAGAACGCCGCCGCCTCCGCCGCGGTGCACACCCTCACCGCACCGGCCGAGATCTCCGAGGACTCCATTCCCGCGGACTTCGCCGACGTGATGGGGTACACGCCGGTGCCGATCGACGGGATGCTCGCCAATCCCGGCGGGGACTGCTCGTCCCCCGTGCCGCTGCCCCTCGAGTTCGACACGTCGTGCAAGGCCCACGACCTCGGCTACGACCTTCTGCGGTACGCGTCACGGTCCGGCGAGGACCTGGGTCCCTGGGCGCGGCAGAGCCTCGACGCACAGCTGGATCAGCGCATGCACGCGGCGTGCGACACCCGCGCCGACGAGCAGGCACGGGCGCAGTGCTTCGTGATGGCGAACGTCGCGACCACCTTCGTCACCGGAAACAGCTGGCGCCAGGCCTATTCGGCACCGGTCACCGAATCCGGGCTCCCGTACGCACTGGCCGGCGGTGTCGGTGCCGCGCTCGTCGCGGGCGCGGCCTGGTCGATCCGCCGCCGCCCGCATCCGGTCGGAGCCGTCGCATGATCATCACCGCTCTGTCCGGTCCCGGACGGAGCACGGTGCACAGTCGCTCGCGCACGAAGCCGAATGCCCTGCGCCGCACACTGGTCACGACGATCCCGGTCTCCGCTCTCCCCCGCGTCTCCTCCACGATCGTCGTCACCGCCGTCACACTCGCCTCTCTCGCTCCCTCACTGCTCCCCCGGAGTGCGCTGACGCAGGCCCTGTTCACCGGCGTCCTCGCCGCGATCGGTTTCGGTTTCGTCGTCCTCGCCCGCCGCCTGCGGTACCTCGTCACCCGTTCGCGCAGCAACCACCCTCCGCGGGACTCGGTGCGTCTGCTGGTGCTGATCGGCGCCATGATCGTCGTGACCTGGGCGATCGTGCTCGCCGACCACTGGCAGGATTCGCTGCGCGCCGCCACGGCCATGCCGGGCATCGGGCCGGACCACTGGATAAAGGCGATCATCGTGGCGGCGCTGACGTTCCTGCTGTTCGCCGGCATCGGCAGCGTCGTCGGCACGGTCGCCCGCCGTCTCGGCTGGATCGGCAGCGCCACCACCGCCGTCGTTCTCGCGACCGCACTGCAACTGGTCGCCGGACCGGCATTGTGGGGAATGATGTCGCGTTCCTACAGCGACTCCAACGCGCTCGTCGACGTGTCCCTGCACCGGCCGATGTCCGCCGAACTGTCCGGCAGCCCGGACTCCGCGATCAGCTGGGAGTCGCTCGGGCGCCAGGGACGACGGTTCGTGGCGGCGGGCGAGCAGTCGGCCGCCATCCGCACCTATGTGGGGATGGATTCGGCGCCGGACATCGAATCGCGTGCGGCACTGGCAGTTTCGGAACTCGAGCGGGCCGGCGGATTCACCCGGTCCGCCATCGTCGTCACGGTGCCCACCGGCTCGGGGTGGATCGACGAGAACGCCGCCGAGGGATTCGAGGAACGCTTCGCCGACGACGTCGCCATCGTCGGCATGCAGTACTCGTACCTGCCGAGCTGGATCACGTTCGTGTTCGGGCGTTCCGCCGCAGACGAATCGGCGGCCGCGTTGTTCGATGCCGTCGCCGAGCGGATCGCCGACCTCCCCGACCTCCTGCGCCCGGCGCTGTACGTCTACGGTCAGAGCCTCGGATCCGTCGGCGGCAGTGCAATTTTCACCGACGCCGACCCACTGCGCGAGCGAGTCTGCGGTGCACTGTGGGCCGGCCCGCCCGCCGGCTCGGTTCTGACGGACGGGGCGACGGTGTTGGCGAACACATCCGACCCGGTGGTGTGGTGGTCCCCCGACCTGGTCCTGCACCGACCCGACCTCTCGCTCGCAGTACGCGATGCGCCGGTACCCCAATGGATTCCGGGCATCACGTTCCTGCAGACGAGTGTCGACCTGGTGTCCGCGCTGAACTTCGCAGCCGGCCACGGACACCGCTACGGCAGTGAGCAGGGCACCGCCCTGCCCGACTGCTCCTAGTTCGGCGAGCCGATCGGACCGCGTGCGGCCTCGTAGGCGGCACCGACGCGGTACAGCCGCTCGTCGGCCAGCGCGGGTGCCATGATCTGCAGCCCCACCGGCAGTCCGTCGTCCGCGGACAGTCCCGACGGAACCGACATCGCGCAGTGCCCCGCCAGGTTGGTGGGCAGCGTGCACAGGTCCGAGAGGTACATCGCGAGCGGGTCGCCGACCTTCTCGCCCAGCTTCCACGGGGTGAACGGGCTGGTGGGCGACACCAGGACGTCCACCTTCTCGTACGCCTTCTCGAAGTCCCTGGCGATGAGCGTCCGCACCTTGAGCGCCTGACCGTAGTAGGCGTCGTAGTAGCCGGACGACAGCGCGTAGGTACCGATCATGATGCGGCGCTTGACCTCCGGGCCGAAACCGGCGGCGCGCGTCGCGGCCATCACCTGGTCGGCGCTCATGTCGCCCTCGTCGACGCGCAGGCCGTACCGCATCGCGTCGAAGCGTGCGAGGTTCGACGACACCTCGCTCGGCAGGATCAAGTAGTACGACGCGAGCGCGTACTCGAAGTTGGGGCACGACACCTCGACGACCTCGGCACCGAGTTCCGTGAGTTGCGCGACGGCGGCATCGAAAGACGAGATGACCCCGGGCTGGTAGCTGTCGGAGTGCAGTTCCTTGACCACACCCACCTTCACGCCCTTCAGGTTGCCACCGGCACCCTCACGCGCAGCCGCCACCACGGGACGCACGGGCGCGTCGATCGACGTGGAGTCGCGCGGGTCGTGCCCGGCGATGACCTCGTGCAGCAGCGCCGTGTCGAGGACCGTGCGGCCGCAGGGACCACCCTGGTCGAGCGAGGACGCGCAGGCCACGAGGCCGAAACGGGAGACCGTGCCGTACGTCGGCTTGGTGCCGACCGTCGCCGTGACGGCGGCGGGCTGACGGATCGAGCCGCCGGTGTCGGTGCCGATCGCGAGCGGGGCCTGCCGGGACGCGAGGGCCGCGGCACTGCCGCCGCCCGAACCGCCCGGGATGCGCGTGGTGTCCCACGGGTTGCGGGTGGGGCCGTAGGCGGAGTTCTCGGTGGACGAACCCATCGCGAACTCGTCGAGGTTGGTCTTTCCCAGGATCGGGATGCCGGCCTCGCGCAGTTTCTTCGTGAGCGTCGCGTCGTACGGTGCGATCCAACCTTCGAGGATCTTCGACGCGCACGTGGTGGGCATGTCGGTGGTGGTGAAGATGTCCTTGAGCGCCAACGGAACTCCCGCGAGCGGGGAGGCGGGTGCATTGCCTGCGGCGAGGCTGCTGTCCACTTCCTTCGCCGACACGAGGGCCTGCTCGCCTGCCACGTGCAGGAAGGCGTTCAGGTCACCGTCGACCGCGGCGATGCGGTCGAGATGCGCCTGGGTGACCTCGACGGACGACACCTCACGGCTGTGGATCTTCGACGCGAGATCTGCGGCGTCGAGAGTGGTCAGTTCGGCGCTCATTCGCCCTCTCCAAGGATCTGCGGGACAGCGAAGCGACCCTGCTCGACAGCCGGTGCGCCGGACAGCGCCTGCTCGGGAGTCAAGCCGGGAACGATCACGTCGGGACGGGTCACGTTGGTGACCGCGTTCGGGTTCGCCATCGGCGGAACATCCTCGGCGGGCACCTCGGTGACCACCTTCACGTGGCTGAGAATCGAGTCCAGCTGACCGGCGAACTCGTCGAGCTCGGCATCGGTCAGGGCGAGTCGAGACAGCCGCGCGAGGTGCGCGACCTCGTCACGGGAGATGGCAGGCACCGCGGGGCCCCTTTCGGTTCGGACGTACACAAGTGGGTCCCAGCCTAGAGCGTGGCCCGATCAGCCGTGCAGCCAGCGCCGCAACCTGCCCGTCAGGAACGGCAGAACCACGAAGACCATCACCGGAGTCGTGACCACCGACGCCACCACGGTGCGCGTCACCACGTCCAGGGCCGAGAGCCGAGGAGTGACGAACAACGCGATGAGAAGTGAGATCGGGAAGAAACCGAGCCAGATGGTGACCGCCTGCTTCCACCGCGGCGGTGGCGGCGTGACCCGAACGGCGTGCGTGAGCGTCGACTGCGGTTCGAACCAGCCCTCCACCCCGGTCAGCCGGTGCGTGACCGTGTCCTGCGCGAGACCAGTTCCCCTGCCCACCCACACCTTCCTGGCGGGCGACGTCGTCCACGCGTCGAGAGTGTCCTCGTCCGCGAACCGGTACACCACGTGGTACTGCTCGGGGTCGGTCGCCGCGCGCAGCCATCCCCCGCCGAGGAACCCCGGGAACGTGCCCGCCATTGCCATCCCGGCGTCCGTCCAGCGCAGGAATTCCTGTTCCCGGCCCGCCGCCACCCGCCGCGAGACGGACGTCGTCACTCCCGTTGCCGTGATGTTCATGCACCCATGTTTGGGCTGTCGTGTTTCGCGGACGAGGCGAATCCGTATCGGCAGTGTCACGAATCGAGCGCGACCTGCACGTCCCCGTCCCGTCCCCGGCGAAGCCGCAGGGGGGACCGCATACTCGGGAACGAAAGTGCAAGGATGGTGAGCGACGGGGGTCGCAGGTACTCCCGCGTCTATCTCGTGGTGAAAGGGACGCACGTGTCGTATCTGCTTCGCGTCCAGCTCCCCGACCGTCCCGGTAGCCTCGGCTCTCTCGCCGTCGCCCTGGGCTCGGTGGGTGCTGACATTCTGTCGCTCGACGTGGTGGAACGGGGTGCCGGATTCGCCATCGACGACCTCGTGGTCGATGTCGAGCCGGGATCGCTCCCCGACACCCTCATCACGGCCGCCGAGAACCTGCCCGGCGTCACCGTCGACTCCATCCGGCCGTACGCCGGAATCCTCGACACCCACCGCGAGCTCGAGCTCATCGACCAGGTCGCCACCGCGGCGGACGATCGACTGCAGGTCCTCGTCGACGGGGCGCCGCGCGTGCTCCGGGTCGGCTGGTCCGTGGTCGCCGACCTCGGCCCGCACGGCGCATACCGTGTGGT